>JAQVAJ010000375.1 GCA_028690885.1 Clostridia bacterium | reverse complement strand
ACTTCTTTTTATGATCAGGGATACAAAAACACATATCAGGCAATGCAGTGGCTTGAAGATATGGGACTTAACGCATATGAGTATCAGTGTGGCAGGGGAGTAAATATTAAAGAAGATAGTGCTAATCAGATAAAAGAATATGCAATAAAGCATAATATAGCTTTATCTTTACACGCTCCCTATTACATTAATATGGCAACCAAGGAACCGCAAAAAGTTGAAAGTTCATTAATGCATATGAGAAAGTCATACATTGCTGCAAAACAGATGGGAGCGACGAGAATCTGTGTTCATCCTGGAGCAGTAATGAAAGACACACGGGAAAATGCTGCAAAAAGAGCATATGTTTTTTTGAAAAGTTTTCTAGACGAGATAAATGACGAGTCTGTAATAATATGCCCTGAAGTAATGGGAAAAATAAATCAGTTAGGTAATTTAGAGGAAATAATTGATTTATGCTCAAAAGAAGAAAGAATACTTCCTACAGTAGATTTTGGACATTTAAATGCAAGAACGCATGGAAGTTTGAAGTCATCTGATGATTTTGAAAGAGTTGTGTTGCAAATGATTGACGGTATGGGAATTGAAAGAACACGCAAGATGCATATTCATTTTTCTCAAATTGAATATACTGAAGGCGGAGAGAAAAAACATCTGACATTTGAAGATACAACATTTGGCCCGTATTTTAAGGATTTTATACCTGTTTTATATAAATATGATATGAAGCCTGTGATTATTTGTGAATCTGATGATAAAATGGCTACAGATGCATTGAAGAGCAAAATTATGTATGAAAAATATAAGCAGTAGATTTTTCTAAAGGAGCAGCAATGATTAGAACAAGAATAAATAGCTTAAGAAAAACATTAGTTGAAAAAAACCTTGAAGGTGCAATCATTACATCAAGGGATAATACTATGTATCTTTCAGAATTTAATGGTACTGACAGTGTAATAGTTATAACTTCTGATAAAATATATTTTGCGACAGATTTCAGATACATCGAAACAGCATCTTTATTGAGTTCTAAAGGATATGAAATTATACTAATTGAAGAGGGTATTAAGAGTATTGTCGAACTGTTAAATAATATTTTCACGAGCAAAGGATTGAGAATAGGTTTTGAAAAAACTATGTCCTATGGTTATTTTGACAGCATAAAACCTGCACTTGATGGATATGTTTTTGTAGACATTTATGATGACCTTCTTAAAATACGTTCTGTTAAAGATGAAGTTGAGCTAGAAAGAATGTCAAAAGCAGCATCTATAGCAGATCTTGCTTTCAGCCATATTCTAAAAACAGTAAGAATCGGCATGTCAGAGATAGAGATAGCTGCTGAACTGGAATATGTTATGAAAAGAAATGGTGCTTCTTATCCTGCATTTGATACCATTGCAATATCAGGTAAGAAAACCAGTATGCCCCATGGCGTTCCTGATAATAAAAAACTTCAAATCCATGATGCAGTAACGCTTGATTTTGGAGCGAATTATAAAGGTTATTGCTCAGATATGACCAGAACCTTCTTTATGGGTCAACCGTCTGATGAGTTGGAAAAGATATACAGAATAGTTTATCGTGCTCAAAAAGAAGCTCAGGATTATGTAAAAGAAGGCATAAGCGGATATAGTGGAGATAAAGTTGCAAGAGATATAATTGAAAAAGAAGGATATGGAAAATACTTCGGACACAGTACTGGTCATGGTGTTGGACTTCTTATACATGAAGAACCCAGACTTAGCATTAAAAGCAAAACTGTTTTGAAGAAGAATATGGCTGTAACTGTCGAACCGGGAATATATGTTCCTGATCTTGGCGGAGTCAGAATTGAAAATACTGTTATTGTAGAACAAGGAGGGTGTACTGCCCTGAATCACTCTGATAAGGAACTGATTATCCTTTAATGAATGAGCATAATAATTTAAAAATAGAAAAGATTGATGAAGATTCTTTTAACACTATAAAAGATTTACGTGATGATATAAAAGACGAGTCACAGTTTTTTGAAAGAATAATTAAGATTAAAGAAAAAACTGATGAATGCTACGCAGTAATGTTTGAAGATAAAGCTATAGCTGAAGTAACAGTTACTCTAAAATCAGCAGATGCAACAGTTGCCAAAGAGGGTTTAAGGATTTATATATCTGGTCTTTATGTTAAAAAAGCGTACAGAAATCGGAATATTGCGACTTATCTAATAAGTTATATTGTTGACACGTTTACTAATTACGGTTATAAAGAGATAACGGTTTTGGTAGATAGAACAAATACTGCAGCTGTTAACTTATATAAAAAAATGGGTTTTATTAATGAAAGAACATATAAAGAAGACGACTGGATATTTGATTTACTTATTCTAAAAATGAAAAATACAACAAAGTGAGAAATTCCTATTGACTTGGTAGGAATATATATATATTATCTGAATATAACAGTGAAAGGATATTTAAAAATGAATAAAAAACAGCTTGTACTTGACGCAGTAACGAACAAACAGACACAAAGAGCCCCATGGGTTCCTTTCGTTGGATGTCATGCTGCTTCACTTTTGGATAATGTGACTGCAGAACAATTTTTTAAAGATGGAGATCTTATAGTTAAAGGAGTTAAGAAAGCGGTTGAACTATATGACCCAGACGGAATACCCGTTTTGTTTGATCTTCAATTGGAAGCTGAAGCTTTGGGATGCAAGTTGAGATATGCTGATGATAA
>JAQVAJ010000013.1:10987-12421 GCA_028690885.1 Clostridia bacterium | reverse complement strand
CTGCCTCCGAAACCATGCCTTACTATATGCTCACTTGCTACAAAAAACATATGCCCTTTAATTGCCATCCCAACCATAAACTGATCCCCATCAGAGTTGTGGTTTGATAGTACCAAAAAAGGTTTATTTTTCGGCTTATATTTTTTATAGTGATAATTGTGAAATACTTTGTAATATATGGTAAAAGGTATTCTAAGAATTGCATAAATGGTCTTAAACCAGGCAAGGTTTTTCATAGTACTCTCCATGAATATAAGGTTAATAATAATATTATCAAAAAAAATACTTAAAAACAAATACAAAAAGTCGATGTTACTGTATAATTAATGTGTTTACATAATATAATATATTATGTTAATATAAGTTAAGAAAGGCGGATCTGACTTGCTAAAGGAATTGAGAGAGCAGTTGAATGAGCAATTAGGGTGCCTTTTTGGAATCGTCGGTATGAAGGGGACAATATTATTGTGTTCCGACACTTCCCAAGAAGGAAAGGAATTTGTTCGATTCGACGAGCTTGCGAAGAACACTAAAGAGAAAATCGCCATTGAAGGGCTTGTTTTTACAAAAATCAAAGCTGTTAAGAATGCGCAATATTTTGTATTCGTAGAAGATTTAGGAATGAATACAGATGTTATTTTGAATCTTGTTGCTTTGTATGCAAAAGACTATCTTCGTTCCAATACAGAAAAGACAGATAAAGAGTTCTTTCTAAAACAAATCCTACAAGAGGATTTATCAAAAGAAGAGATAGACAAACGAAACAAAATTTTCAAACTGAATGTTACAGATAAGAAAGCAATAATTAATATAAGAACTCAGAAAATACCAGAGTATTCGGTAAGTGATATACTGAAAAACTTGTTTCACGACCTCAAAGATGCCAATATTGTTACTTTGGATAACAATGACACTGTCGTAATATTACCATTAAGAGATGACCTTAATAATGTATTGCAATCTGTTATTTCAACTTTAGAAGAGCACCTGATGGTTTCTGTAAAAGCTTCAATCGGGAAGTATTTCTATCTTTTAGAAGAAGCAAAGTATGCATACATTTCATCTGTAAAAACATTTGATATAGGTTCGCTATACAAAGAAGGATGCTCTATTTATGATTACAATAATATGGGGACAGCAAGACTGTTTCATGATATATCTGTTGAAAGACTAGAAAGTTTTATTGAAGAAACCATTACTTCAGAAGTTTATGATCAGATTGATGATGAAACAATAAAGACAATGCAGGCATTTTTTGAAAATAATCTTAATATAAGTGAAACTGCACGAAAGATGTATTTACATAGAAATACATTAGTATATCGTATTGAAAAGTTCAACAAGCTTACAGGGCTTGATGTTACGAAATTTGAATCAGCAGTGCTGTTTTATACGATATGTCAGATAAAATGCTATTTAAGGAATTTGGGAAGG
>JAQVAJ010000013.1:0-10887 GCA_028690885.1 Clostridia bacterium | reverse complement strand
AACAAGTACAGAAATTATTGACCTTTTATATAAAGTTAACCAACTAGGAACTACGGTTTTAGTTGTTACACATGACACAAAAATAGTTGACAGACTGCAGCAAAGGGTAATACGGCTTAAGGCTGGGAATATTATAAGTGATACGGAAGGAAGCATATACGAAGATGAAACCTGTGAGTATTAAATATATATTAGTAGAATCATTCAATAATATCCTAAGAAACAAGGTTTTGTTTATTACCAGCATATTTACTGTTTGTGTAACTATTCTTTTAATGGGAGTAGTCGGGATACTATTGATGAATGTATCATACAATTCTGATGAGATGCTTGATGAAATGCTTCATATTACCGTATATGTAATTCCTGAAGCAGATGAAAAGACCCTTAATGATATACAGGATGTTATTGTTAGTGATTCTCATGTTGAAAGCTCAACCTATGTATCCAAACTTGAGGCATACGAAGCAAGCAAAGAATTAGTAGGAGAAGAAGTGATGGAGGAGTTAGGATATGATTTTCTTCCACCGTCATTTATTGTGAAACTCAATGATGTAACATATGCTAATATTTTTGTTCATAAGATGTCATCAATGTCAAACATTTATGAAGTAAAGTACAGTTCCGAATCATACGAAAGAGCAGGAAGAATATCATATACAATCAGGTATGTGTGTGGTGCTCTTACTGGGCTTTTAGGGGTATTATCACTGTTTCTGATATCAAACACAATCAAGATAACAGTGTCTTCCAGTAAAGAGGAAGTAACAATAATGAGGTATATAGGAGCTTCAGAAGCCAGAATTAAAGTGCCTTTCTTCTTGCAAGGCGGATTTATAGGCTTTTTAGGTGCAATTATATCTTTCATTATTGCAGGATTTGGATATAATTATATATATACAAAGTTAGAGGGCAGCCTAAGCGAATATATAGGAGTACTGGAACTTGTTCCTATTCCACAGATGCTTCTTGTATTGTTAGGCGTATTTATGTTGTATGGCATAGTGCTTGGAGTATTGGGAAGCTTTTTCGCAATACGCAAGTATCTGAAAGCATAAGAGGAGTTTACAAATGATAAAGGGTACGTACAAGAAGAGAATATTGACAATGATTTTGGCTTTAATAATGCTGCTTACTTTTACACAGGCAGCATTTGGTGTAGCTGATATTAATGAAGCAAAAGACAATCTTGGCACAATACAGGAAGAGCTTGAGAGTGTTGAGAATGAACTGAAGCAAAAGCAGAGTTTAAAAGACTATTATGAAAGCCTGACAAAGAATATGAAAAATAGTATTGATTCGCAACAGCTTCAACTGGCTACATACAATGAATATATTGTAGAAGTTACCAACAAGATTAATAGTCTGACTGATACAATTGAACAAGCCGAAGAGGAATACGAGCAAAAAGTTTCTGTATTAAAAAAGAGAATTGTTGAAACTTATATAAGCAGTGATCTTACAATGTTTGAAGTATTAATGAAATCATCTTCACTCAAGCAATATTATGATTATATAGAGCTTAACTCATTAATTGCTAAACATGACCAGGAACTTATAGATGAAATGAAAATACTTATGCAGGACATAAGTGACAAGAGAGAAACAATGAAGATGCTTAAAGCTTCATATGTTACCCTTAGTGAGCAGGCACAGATTGTGCTAAGTAATATGCAGAATATGCAACAGACAGCAATAGAGACTGTAAATATAACAGAAAAAACTATAGAAGTTCTAAAAGCGAAAGAGAATGCTTTAGCTGCTGAAGAAGCGGAGATGTTAAATGTAATCTTAAGGCTTCAAAGAGAAATAGACTATATAGGCGGGCAGATGACCTGGCCACTTCCTTCTTGTAAAATTCTTCCAACAGGAGGAAGTTTATTCGGATGGAGGCTTCATCCGATATTCTTTGAATGGAGAATGCATAACGGAGTGGATCTTGGCGGTAAACAGGGTAACAATATTGTATCCACAAATGCTGGAGTTATATCAATCGCATCATGGGGAGAAGGTTATGGGTATTATGTTGTCGTTGACCATGGCGGAGGCGTTTCAACGCTTTATGCCCACTGCTCAAAGATTTTAGTAAGTGCAGGACAGTCGGTCAAGAAAGGACAAGTAATAGCTCTTATAGGATCAACAGGCTGGTCAACCGCACCGCATCTTCATTTTGAAGTAATAATAAGCGGAAAGAGAGTAGATCCTTTGCTATACATAGATCCTTCAAGATAAATAATCCTTATTTGGATATAGAAAAAGGTGGTAAAATTGAAAAAATTATTAGTTAAAAAAACAATAGCCATACTTGTAATTATGGCAATAACATCATTTACATTATTAACAGGATGCTCATTTATAGCAGATGAGATACTTGATATAGACAAAGCCATAGCACGTAGAATAACTACAGTTACCATGCCTGAAGTATCTCCTAGCAATATTCAGTTAGAAGGTGATTTTACTGAAGAACAGCTTGAAAAATTTAATGAAGTGTATAATCTTTTGAAACAAACATCAATATATGAGCTTGACCATGATGAAATCATGGAATCTATTATTGCTGGAATGGCTTCTGCTTTCGATGTCTATACAATGTATGTACCTGAAGAATATGCTAATACAATAAGAGAATCAGCATCAGGAGAATATAAAGGAATCGGAGTTACTATAACTACACCTGAAGATGGTATTGGAGCAGAGGTAATATCAGTTAATCCTTTGGGAGATGCTTATGTCCAGGGAATAAAAACTGGCGATATAATTATAAGAGTGGAAGAAACTGAACTGACAAAAAGCATGTCTTTGGAATATATAGCTTCAATTGTTAAAGGAGAAGAAGGAACAAAAGTAAATGTTACTGTATGGAGACCTTCTGAACAAAAGGAAATACAGTTTTCTATAACCCGAATGCTTATAAACTCCATTGACGCATCAGGTCATCTTATTGAAGGAACTGATATAGGATATATAGCTATCAGTAGTTTCAGTGCCGATATGCTTGATGAGTTTGTTAATACCTTTAATGATTTGGTTTTAGTAGATGGTATGACTAAGTTAATTATTGATCTTAGAGACAACCCTGGAGGAGATTTCTATACTGCAGTATATCTTGCTGATGCATTTATAAAAGATGGAATTATAACCACACTTGCAGATGGAACAGGATATAAGGAAGAATATACAGCAGACAGTTATGCAATATCAATACCTACAGTAATACTTGTGAATGGAAATTCTGCTTCTGCTTCGGAATTATTCAGCGGAGCAATGAAGCATTATGGACTTGCAACAATAGTTGGTACGCAGACATATGGCAAAGGAGTAGCTCAAAGTATTTATGATTTAGATGACGGTTCACAACTTAGGATAACCAGTTACCAGTATTTATTACCTGACGGTTCGAATATTGATGGAATCGGAGTGACTCCAGATATAGAAGTATTACCATTTGAAGGGTTTGAAAACGAATACATTTCCTCTTTAGAACCGGAAAACGATGCACAGCTTCAAAAAGCTATTGAGATACTGGAGAATCAATAATGTACGATTGTATAGCAGGTGTATATGACCTGCTTATGAGAGATGTTGATTATGTATCATATGCAGGATATATTGACGGAATTTTAAAAAGGTATTTAAACAATAAACCTGATATAGTACTAGACGTAGGCTGCGGAACAGGCAGCCTTACGTGCGCAATGAGAGACTTGGGATATTCCATGATAGGTGCTGAACCATCAGAAAGAATGCTGGAGTGCGCTTTAAAAAAAGATACTAACAACATTCAGTATATAAATCAGAGTATGGAAAAACTGGACCTTTACGGAACTGTTGGCGCTGCGATAAGTTTTTTAGACTGCATTAACCATATAACTGATATAAAAAAGTTGCAACAGGGGTTTAAAAAGGTATCGCTTTTTTTAGAACCGGAAGGATTATATATTTTTGACTTGAATACTGAATATAAATTTGAGAATATATATGCAGACAATCTGTATTACGATCTTTCTGATGATGTTTCATATGTCTGGGTAAATAATTATTCTAAGAAGACGAAAATCTGCACTATGGACATTTCATATTTTATAAAAAACGATGATGGTAAATACAAAAGATATGATACATGTAATAGAGAAAGAGCATATTCAGATAAGCAGATTATCGAACTGGCTAATAGTAGCGGATTGGAATTGATTGATATGCTGGAAGATTCTTCATTTGATAAACCCAGAAGAAACTGTCAGAGGAAATTTTTAATATTTAGAAAAAAAAGGTGATTTATGGATAGTATATTGAAGGCAATGGCTTATGATAAAAAAGTAAGGGTATATGCTGCACTAAGTACAGATACAGTTAATCAGGCAATTAAAAAGCATAATCTTAATCTGCTTTCTGCTATGGCATTAGGAAGACTTTTAACAGCTACTGCTATGATGTCATATATGACTAAAAGTGAAAGTCTGGCTGTCAGTATATCTACAGATGCAGCTTTAAAGGGTTTGACTGCTATTGCAGATGAAAAGGGTTTAGTTAAGGGTTATGTTCATAACAATGATTACACTACATATGGTGAGGATATATCGTCAGTTGGACAGCTATTAATGCCTGGTAAGCTTATGATATCAAGAGATATGGGTTTAAAAGAGCCATATACCGGTATCATACCTTTAGTTACAGGTGAAATTGCAGAAGATATAGCTAAATACTTTACTGACAGTGAACAAACGCCAACAGCTTGTGCATTGGGAACATATTTTGATGAAAAGGGCAGATTACTTGCAGCAGGCGGTTACATTATTCAGGTTATGCCTGGTACCGATGATTCAATTCTAAAAGAGTTAGAACAGAGAGTATCTCTCACCGAAAACATTTCCAAGCTAATATATGATTTGCAAACTCCTAAAAATCTACTGGACTTTCTTTTCTCAGACAGGAATCTTGAAGTAACAGGAACTGAGAAAATGGCTTTTTACTGTGGTTGCAGTAAAGATAAGATAATGGAAAAACTGTTAACGATAGATAAGAAACAACTGCAACAGGTAGCAAAAGAACAGTCTGAAATAGAAGCAGTATGTCCATATTGTAATAACCATTATTTATATAACAGTGACGATATTTTGAAACTGCTTAAGGATATAGAAAGCTGATATCATGAAAAAGAATGTTGCCACTATTATTACAATATGTTTTATAGCAGCTATTGTTATTGCTGTTGTTATCTTTCTAGTTCAGCAACAGAATAATGATGTTGAAAATCCAACACCGACAGTTACTCCTTCCACTTCTCATTCGCAGACTAATGAACCGACACAATCACAGAATATTACTGAAATTCCTCTAGAAGGGCTAAATGAGAAACTTGCGGATGTTAATAATCCAATTACCATCACACTAAATTCTGAACAGCTTAAAATAATCGATACAAGTGTTAGCAGTGAAACATATGCGCTTGTATACTTTCCAGATAGAAATATATCAAATTATGAGAATGGGCAGTTTATTTTAAAAACTTCAGTTTTTCATGAAACAAACAATTATATCGGTACTATTACAATAGTATCTGATTCATATGTAAAAGCGGGGTGTCTTTTAGCAGATAAGGATGGAAAAATATACGTTGAAAATAGTGAAAAAAATCAGATTTCAGCTGATGTTTCATTGAGGATAATAAACAGATACAATCCAATAACACAACAGCAGGCAGATGATATAGAGGGTCTTGAAAATCTCACAAACCCTTGGTATGTTCTTGATGAACGTGATGACTTATATATTCTGAGTCATGTCAAAACAGCTATGGAAAGCTTACTTACTGAAGCTGACCGACAGGATTCATCTTTGAATATGCATGTAGCAAGCGGTTATCGCGATTATGCTTCACAAAAGCAGAGTTTTGACTACTGGGTTAATAGAAGAGTTACACAGGAGAATATGACATATGAACAGGCGTATGATTATACAGCGGGACGCGTGGCAATACCAGGATGTTCTGAGCATCATAACGGATTAACAGTTGATTTGATAAGTTATGGATACATGCTTGATGAATCTTCAAAAGACGCGCCATATGCTAAATGGCTAAAAGACAACAGTTATAAATTCGGATTTACTATTAGGTATGAAGAGGGCAAAGAACAGTACACTCATATAACTTTGTATGAGCCGTGGCACATTAGATATGTTGGATTACCTACAGCATATTATCTTTATGCAAATAATCTTTGTATGGAAGAATTTTATGAAACCCTTATAAATGAGGGGTATCTGGATTTCGAATATGAAGGAGAAACATACAGATATATATATTCTAAAACCGATAATATATACATAAATCAAAACATAATGGATATTGTACAGTACTCGTCTATAGCGTCAGGTGTGGAAGGTTATGTACTGTTATGTAAGATAAGATAGATAAAAGAATATATAAGAGAATATAAATCAAAAAAGTAAAATCTTATTATGTATCTATAATAAAAGCAGATATATTCTTCCTTTAAATTATTACTTCAACTTAAATCAGGTAAATTCTCGGTAGGTCTGACGTCAGAAATATCAAGTAGATACAACTGATTAGTATGTGTTTTCTCATACCCGCCAGTGAAGAGTATATAGCGGTTGTCAGGTGTGATCCTTGGATGAAAATGTGATTTCTGAGAGGACCGTGAACCAAATGTCTGTCTGTTTCCCATAAGAAGTTCCCAGCTGCAGGGACCATCGGGTTCATATCGGTTCATTTTATACATGTTGTGGCAGTTAATGGTGGTATCTTTGTAATCCAGATTTTCATAAAAAATTAAATTCCCATTCGGGTCGTAACCTGTGTGAGTGTATCCAAAAAATTCAGGAAGCTTGTACTCAATGAAGCGATGGGTAATAGGATGGTAGATACCTCCACAGTTATCCCCGTGGAATTTGCTTGCTTCATATACGATGCCTCGTTTAGTAGCGGCGCAGTGATTTGCAACACGCCCATCATCCGACTTAGTGCGGATGTGCGTATACCAGCGTCCTTCCAAGCCGGTAAAAAGTATGCCTGATTCAGTAGGTGGATGATTTATGGCAAAATATTCATTTCCATATGGAATAATATGATGCATTACTGCATTTAAAATAAGAATATCTCGCATTTCTGAGGTCTCTAGATTATATGCCTGTATTGTACAATCTTTGGTTAATGGACGATATTTTATATAGTCCGACCAGTTTCCTGCGGTCATCTCATAATAGAAAGCCTTGTCCATGTGAGAAAAAACAAACCATTTACCATCAGATGTTACGCAGCTTTGCGATATAGGGTATCTGTGCTGTGGCAGTGTGAACAGGTTTTTCTGCTCCAGTGTTTCAATGTTAATCATGATAGCAATATTTTGGTCGAAAAATATTACATTGTTATTGACAGTATTTAATACGCTTCGATGATCCAGTACGCCATTTTTGCAAGGAGAACACCAAGGTCGCCATTGTGCATCATTTGCGTTGTTGCTGGCATGAGTCAGTTGCCGATGTTCACCTGTCTGAAGATTCAGTACCCACAACTGAACTTCTGTCTCATTACATCTATGGTAAACTAAAAAACGCTCATCATCTGTAACCGAGGGTATGAAATAATATAAAGGATAACAAAATGCATCCCACTCAGTCAGGCGTATAAGCCGTCTTCCTGTTTCAGGGTCTTTTTCTGTTTTAAAACCGCTATACAGATTCATTTTCAAATCTATCTCTTTCAGTATTGTCTATTGTGTCCGAAGTACAGAGGTATGTTTTGTGTATCGAAAATAATATTTCTTTCACTTTGGCTATAATTACAATACAATCTTATATCGCTAAATTACAAGAAGTCAACACTTTTTCAGGTAATTTAACAAGCTGCTATTTGAGATAACTTAGCCATTTTATACCTATGAAGTATGTTTCTTTTTTGTATTATATGAAAGATATTCATCAAAAGAGATATTGAAATAATCACAGTTCTCACTTTGTGAAACTTGTTTCATTCCACTTTTCTCCAATACTTTTGCACATCCAATGTTATCCATATGTACATAAGCAGATACTCTGTCAGCTCTCCACTCGAAAAATGCTGTATTCAGGCACTGAGTTACAGCTTTTGTTCCGTATCCCTGCCCCCACATATCTTTTCTGCCAATTACAATAACAAGTTCATATTCGTTAGGGTTGTCTGTATCAGCAAGTCTAGCAAATCCGATAGGCTCATTGTTTTTTTCGCATACAAAAAAGAATCTTCCACTCTTGTTCAAATGACAAGCAAGAAGTGACGGATGAGTATTCTGTATTACTTCATTGAGCTTTTCTGCTACATCAGACTTTTCGTTCAGATATCTGGTTACTATTGGATCCTTTATCCATGCCAAAAGTTTAATTGCTTTGGTCTTATCGATGTCCGCATGTAAAAAAACAGAAGCGGCTCTTTCCATATCTCTTACCTCGCAGTAAATTATATTTTAAAGCCCTTCCTTGATAAACAACGACGGTTCTTTTTGTATTTTAATGGTAACATGTAAATAGGTTTAATTCAACATCAATTGCTGTTTTTGGTTGAATGTTGAATGAAAAAGTTGAATTATTAAAGAATTAACTAAGAAAATCCTGAAAAATGTAATAAAAAACTCATTTCCATAATTCAGAGTATGTTTCTTAATTATAGGAATGAGTTTAAGTTTAAAGTGGAGGCGCCATCCGGATTTGAACCGGAGAATGAAGGTTTTGCAGACCTCTACCTTACCGCTTGGTTATGGCGCCATAAAAAAATGGAGCGGGTTACGAGATTCGGACTCGCGACTTTCACCTTGGCAAGGTGACACTCTACCACTGAGTTAAACCCGCTCGTGGTGCCCAGAGGCGGAATTGAACCGTCGACACAGGGATTTTCAGTCCCTTGCTCTACCGACTGAGCTATCTGGGCATATGGCGACCTGGATGGGGCTCGAACCCACGACCTCCAGCGTGACAGGCTGGCATTCTAACCAGCTGAACTACCAGGCCGCATAATTGGGTGTAAATTGCTCTTTTACCAGATCTTATACATAATATTCTGTTTAAAAAGTCCAATTCACGTCCAAAATTTGAACCGCTTATTGAGTATACAAAATCGGTATTTGTTTGTCAACAGAAAAAGATACCAAAAAGCAAGATTTAGCAGTATAAGTTGTTTGTAGAGCGTTATTAGATATGATAGAATAAGTCATGATAAAAAGAAAGGCGGATAACGTCAATTGGCAAAAAGACGTAACAAAAAAGCTTATTGGATAATATTTGTATTCCTACTTGTAGTAGCGATAGCTGTTGGACTGATTTTTTTCAGAACCGAGATACTAAGATTTTTTAAAGCAGACGTAATATCAAAGGATTTTGGGGTAGAAAGCAGAATTCCCATATCTACAGGAAGTATTGCAGCAAGCGAAAATGGATATATATATATTTATGCTGATAATGGCATTTCAGTTTACAAGGATAATGGTGAATTTCTTCGTTCTTATCTTCTTTCATATTCTGACACTCAGATAACTTTTTCTAAAACGCATGTAATCGCATATGATAAAGGAGCGACCTCATACACAGTATTTCGTGATGGGAAGAAAATTAATGAGTATAATGCTAAAACACCCATTACTTATGTGTTTGCATTTGATGAGTATATGTTTCTTTTATGTGAAGGAGCAGCCGGTTATGAAGGTGCTGTATACTGTTCATCTTATCAGACAGATGTTGTAATCCCGGATGGATATAAGAATGAAATACAGTATTCTGTAAAGTATCCAATATATATTGATATATTTGATGATGAGGATAAGTTTGTAACAGTGTGCTGTAATCCTGATGATATGTCAAAAACATATATTGAAGTATTTGAAATTGGAAAATCAACACCGGTTTCCGGTATTACTTTGGAAGAGTTTTTACCAAAGATAGTCTGCTTAGAAAAAGGTGCATTTCTAGCTGTTAATGACAATAAAATGATAAAAATCGATAATAAAATGTCTAAAACTACTATTTTAGAGGATAGTATTATCACATACATTTCACGATATGACAAAAATGCATACGGTTATGCTATAATAGATGACGAAGTACAGATTTTTAAAGCAGATTCAGAGAACGGAATCGAATGGAGCAAAGAGGTGTTACCTGATTCTTTAGGTTTTTTGTCAACCGAGAAAAAGTTAATAACATGGCAGGGACAGATGCTGAGTATGTTTACTCTAAATGGAAATGAATTTCATACTATACAGGCAGATTCACAGATACAGCAGGTTTTAGCGATTGGCAACAAAAAGCTTGTTATTATCACACCAAGAAATGCTGTCATCTACAAGTATTAAAGGAGCAGTTAAATGAATATTTCAGACTATATCTTAATCGGGATTATTTTAGTTTCAATGATTATAGGCGGAGTCAGGGGAATAATTATGTCAGTATACGGATTACTTACTACTATACTGAGTGCTTTTCTGGCTTTCAAATTTGCACAACCTATAAGGGATCTTCTTGTCGGAACCAGCTTCTATATCAATATGCATGAAAAGATAGAGAATATGGTAGAAGCTTTAGTGCCTAATCTGGATTCAATTGAAGAAACATTAATAGCAACAATAAATTCACTGCCATTTCCAGATGACATAAAGCTATGGTTGATTAATGGTATTGATTTTTCGCAGGCGACATCACAGGCAGAAGCTATGGGAGGCCTTGTTTCAACAGTAACAGATTTGATTATAGCGATTATGGTTGGCTTGGTATTATTTCTGATTTTAATAATAATATTTAAGCTTCTAAAAGGATTAATCAAAAAGGTTTGCGAATTACCAATTATTAAACAGGTTGATTCAATAGTAGGTGCCATAGTAGGAGCGCTTTCGGGCGTAC
>JAQVAJ010000374.1 GCA_028690885.1 Clostridia bacterium | reverse complement strand
CGCTCTTCCGATCTGACATGACGGCTGCCCAAATGGTAGTTGTAAATATGGAAGGAGAGGTAGTGGAGGGGGATCTGAGGCCATCCTCGGATACCCCCACGCACCTTGCCCTCTACCGTGCTTTCCAGGGTGCGGGAGGTATTGTCCACACCCATTCGGTGTATGCTACTTCCTGGGCTCAGGCCGGTGTGGATATTCCCAATATTGGAACAACCCACTCGGATTATTTTCATGGTGCGGTTCCCTGTACCCGGGATATGACGCCTGAAGAGATCAAAGGGGATTACGAACGGGAGACCGGGAATGTGATCATAGAACGTTTCAGTACAATTGATCCTATGCATACACCTGCAGTGCTTGTAAAGAATCACGGGCCGTTTACATGGGGAGGAGATCCTTTTCAAGCTGTAGAGAATGCCGTGGTTCTGGAACAGGTGGCAAAGATGGCCGCATTAGCATATTCCGTTAATCCGTCTCTGGAAATGAATCCGTCGCTTATTGAAAAACACTTTGAACGCAAACACGGACCGGGTGCTTACTACGGACAAAAATAACCTTGAATGATTAAGAAAGCATTTGTAGCGTCGGGAATTTTACTGCTCTTTTGTTTCATTACAATAAATAGTGTTAAAGCGGAACCAAAAACTTTCCGGTTTCGCCGTTTTACCGTTGAGCAAGGCCTTGCTTCCAACACTGTAAGAAGTCTTTACCAGGATTCGCGTGGATTTATTTGGTTTGGAACTGCTGAAGGCCTAAACTGTTTTGACGGACGAAACATTACCCGTCACAGAATTGTATGTAAAGATGATAATGAGTTCGAGACTGATTATGTGGGAGCGTTATATGAAGACTCCAGAGGAAAATTATGGATAGGAACGGAAATAGGTGTATGTATTTACGATATCCGGAATAACCTTACCGTAAGACTGGAAGCACAAACAGAAGAAGGCGTGTTTATTCGTTCACTGGTAAGTAACATTGTAGAAGATAAAGACGGGAACCTGTGGATATCATCCCAGAACCAGGGTATATTCAGATACAATCCCGGAACAAAAGTACTTAAACTGTTTGAAATTGATGCATTTCAGAATTACATTCATACCATTTTAGTAGATTCTGAAAACAATATATGGTTATCAGGTGGGTTTGAACATAACCTTGCCAGGTTAGACAAGAAAAACGATGTGTTTGTGATATTTAACCTGAAAAGCAAGGATAAAGAATGTGTGTCCCGTATCCTTGATATCTACCAGGATGCTTCAGGTAATTTTTGGTGCGGTACCTGGGATTCCGGCTTACAAATCATGGATACTTATTCGGGGGAAGTGAGGCCGGTCCGAATAAATTCCGACGGCAGTCACCTGATGCATATTCACAGCATTATGGAAATTGCACCAAACCAATTATTGATTGGTTCAGATGATGGACTGACCTGGTTTAATTCGGCTACCGGGGAGCATTCGCATCATCTGCCCAGCGAGAAAGATCCTGCTTCAATATCCAACAAATTTGTATATCCCATTCTGCCAGACAAAGAAGGAGGTATATGGATAGGGACATATTACGGTGGAGTGAATTATATTTCCCCAAACAACGGGCAATTTGAAGGAACTTCTTGTGCAGAGTACACCCATTCCTCAAGTGGTAATATTATAAGTCGTTTCTGTGAAGATTCCCTGGGCAACATCTGGATTGCTTCTGACGACGGTGGCCTCGTGTATTATTCCCCTCACAACGGACAAACAAGGCACTACATGCCTCAACCCGGTAAAAACAGTCTTTCATACCACAACGTACATGCATTATGTTTTGATGACGATGAACATCTGTGGATAGGTACGTATTCAAGAGGTCTGAATATCCTGAATTTACGAACCGGCTTTTTCAAACATTATATGAGAAGCGATTCCGAACATTCTTTGGATGACAATGGCGTTTATTCAATTTTCAGGGACAAAGACAACAACATGTGGGTTGGAACTATGACCGGGTTGAATATATATGACCGTCGGGCCGATGGATTCAGACTTATCCGTGAGTTAGGTGTGACGACTATTGATATAAAACAGGATAAAGACGGTTTTATCTGGTTCGCCACTTTTGGAAAAGGACTTATTAGGTACAACCCTTATAACGAACAATGGAATACCTACTTGGTTAAACCGCAAAATACCAAAATAATGGGTAATCATATAAACAGTATTTGCATTGATTCAGACGACCAAATGTGGGTGGGAACTGAAAGCGGCCTGTGCAAATACGATAAAGAGGTCGATTCACTAATGTTGTATCAACTTGATATTCCAAGCAATAACATTCAATGTGTCATTAGTGACAACCACCTTCTCTGGCTTACCACGTCTAATGGGATGGCCTGTTATTCTCCCGAAACTGGCCATTTGAAATTGTTCACCACTATTGACGGACTACAAAGCAATTCTTTTATGGTGAGCTCCGGGCTGAAAGCTTCCAACGGCAAGATATATTTTGGGTCCATCAACGGTTTTAATGCCTTTTATCCCTATAGGATCAAGCTCAACAATTATGTTCCACCCGTTATGATTACGCGGCTGGATATTTCCAACAAAACAGTTCCTGTTTCAGAAGACGGGCCCTTGAAAGAATCGGTAAGCTATTGTCCCGATATTGATCTCACTCATAAAGACGATGTAGTCACAATACATTACGCCGCATTAAGTTATTGTTCGCCCGAGCAGAATATGTATG
>JAQVAJ010000373.1 GCA_028690885.1 Clostridia bacterium | reverse complement strand
ACTTGGAGGATATATAGTCGGTATTTTACTGGCCATACCATGTTTTCTATTCAGTTCAGCCTTTATATGTTACTACATAGGGTTATTACTCATATTCATATCACTTGTTATAAGGCTTATTGATGTCTTAATTATTCGCAGAGCAGGATTCAGACGCATAATGCCTATTATACTTGCCACGATAATACTGCTTTCTCCAATCAGCGTATTAGCCGCTCCGGTAAATGAGATAAAAGGCATATGGGTGTTGCACGATATAAATATTATTGATCCAGATACAAATGAAAATCCAAAAGAGAATACATATGTGTCTGATGGCTACATTCGCAAGCATTATTCAGTTGATGCTACTTACAATATTGAATATTTCTGGGATATCCCTCCTAAAAAGATTTATGCAGGCAATGAGACAAAACTGCTTATAAACCAAAAAGTAGTGTACAGCGGGAGTGAAGATACGAAACAGACATCATCATTAAAAACTTCCATGTTTATAACATACATACCCGATGACAAAAATCCGGAAATTAACGAATATTTTAAAGCTAGTAAGGATTTTGCAACTGAAAATATGTTTTTAGCTCATGAGCAGGATTATACCGCTTTCTTCTTGAAAATATTGAATTATTATGATTTATATAAAGAACTAAACAAGAATAACTGCAGGCTTACTATATCAGTTCAGGCATCATTTGGTGGCAGGGTTGAATACGTTTATAATTTGCAGAAATCACCTACTGACCAGTTTTTCACATGGTTTGCAGGTTCAGGAAGTGATAACGAGCATTACAAGCCATGGGGTACGGTTATAACTAACTTTATAACTATAGCAGCAGCTTTAATTGGAGCAACAGTATCGGTAGGCTCATTGACTCTTAGAAGAAAAAAAAGCACGAGTAAAACAACTCAGAAGAAGACTGATATTATACAAAAGGGAAAGAATGCAGGATATGATAATAATATCTCAACCTCAGATTTATCTGATAATCTTACAAATCTGTATGATTCTCTTTCAAAAGCTTCGGCTGCAGGATGGCCAAAATACAAAGAAGTGTTTCAAAAAACATTATCAAAGAGCAAAGACCATATAATTCAGTCAAAGAGCATATATGCTATTGAATCATCAATAAACAGATATAGAAACAGTGTTTCAGGGTTAATCCATGACCTTTCTGCTCTGGGGTATAATAATGATGCACATGCGCTGGATATAAGAGGAGAAGAAATAACAAATGCAACTGGTAAAATCGTTTATTCAAATTATGTATTCAACAGTCTTGCATCGGGAAATCCCTACTGTGCTTTTATCGAACTTGCCAATGCGTTTGCTCTGGAGAATATGAAAGCAGGAGTTTTAGTAAGTCCTTCAGTTCATTTACGGGGTATAATGTCAATCGGTCTGGATTCCATAAATGATGCGCAAACAGCATATAGAAATGCGTTAAATGGAAGATATGGCGATAAAATAAGGAATATGTCGAGAAAGGGTGAAATAACATACGAAACTGTACAGGCATTCACTCAGACAGTTATAAAATCAGATGAGCTTGATAAAATATATGAGAGTGTTATAAATGGAACTCTTACTGAAGAAGAGTATAAAGAGATATCAAGTTACAGGGTATACTCAACAAAACGAGCAGTAAAGCAGGCACAAACACATAACTTTAAATATGAGGAAACCTCATTAGTTGTGAAAAGCCTGTTTGACTGGTAGGAGGCGATATGTACTATATCTTAAGTTCATATGATTATACAGCACTGATCAACTTATCAGGTATTGAACAGAATAAGATATCACAAGCTGTTTTTAATCCAGATATAAATAACAGGTCCTCTTTGTCATTGGCAAAAAACGAACTGGCAAAACTTGGTTTAGTTAAAAAAGGAGCCATCACACTATCGGGCAGACTTATTGCTGAAGCTATATTAAGTCCGGAAAGTGTAATAAGTGTTGTTAGTTGTAATGCAATTGATATGGCAACTGCGCATTATTGTTATGCTAATGGATTCTGGGTAAGAATTCTGCCCAATATAGATCACACAATTATCACAATAGAAACACCTATAGTAAACAAAGACTTAGGTATGAAAATTAAAAAAGATTTTTTAAGCGATATGGATTTTGAAGAGGGGTTAGGTATTGATGTTTCCATGACAGTTGGAGAACTGATTATATTTGAAGTAATGCAGCTTGCACTGGTTGATAAAGTCAGAAAAAAGGGGGCTCCTCTGAATAAAGATGAATCAGCAATGAGTATCTCAGAATTTATCAACAGAAAGAATATCTTAGATGCATCATCAGCAGCATTAATACTCGGAGATAAAGACGGATACGAGATCAGTAAGAATTTCTGGGATACCGATAACATTATTAGTGATATAGACGAACTTGTAAAAAAAGATATCTTTAACAGAGTTACTGAAGTAAAAACGGGAAAAAAGAAATATATAATGAGCGAGATGTCAAAAAGATGGCTTACGCTGGATAGTTTAGTCGACAAGATAACGATACAGAAACTTCCTGAAGGGGATATAATTAATTTAAGTATTACGAAAGCAGGGATAATGACAGTAAGACAAAATAAACAGATGTTGTATTTTAAAACTATTGCTGTTGAGCAATTATACTAGCATAAAGAAGGAGAAATATATGAAAAAACATGTTAAGGACTCATATACTGAACAAGCACAGATACTTACACAATGTACTCTTAATGGTAATTCAAGG
>JAQVAJ010000372.1 GCA_028690885.1 Clostridia bacterium | reverse complement strand
AAAAATGCATATAAGATGACAGATAAAGAAAGAGAAATAGAAAGGGAAAAAATATGGCAGATATTAAAATTACAGATTTAACTGTAGGTATGGAAATAAAAAATGAACTATATATTCTTTGGTATAACGAGCTCAAAAAGGCTTCAAATAATAAATTTTATATGGATTTTCAGTTTAGGGATAAAACAGGAGAGATAAACGGTAAGAAATGGGATGCAACTCCAAACGAACTGAATGATTATAATAATGCAGAGTTGTATTTTGTTACAGGAAGGGTTACTGAATTTCAAGGCTCTTTACAACTAAATATATCTTCTTTACGTAAAGCTCCTCAACAAATACAAAAAAACATAGCTGACTTTGTACAAAGTGCACCAGTGTCATCCGATGATATGTTGAATAAAGTTTATGAATATATAAATTTGATTAAAGATGAAGAATTAAAAAAACTCTGCACACAAGTTTATCAAGAAAATAGTGAACAGATAAGATTTTATCCTGCTGCAAAAGCTCTTCATCACTCGGTTAGAGGAGGTTATCTGTATCACATTACTACGATGCTTGATCTTGCTAAAGCGATTTCAAATGTATATACCACAGTAAATACTGATTTTCTATACTCAGGTATATTGCTCCATGACATAATGAAACTTAAAGAAATGAATTCAAATGAATGTGGAATTGCTGATTATTCAACTGAGGGTCAGTTGATGGGACATATAGAAATGGGAATATGTTATATAGGTGAAATGGCTAAAAAAGTAGGATTATCGCAGAATAAGGAACTTTTAATTAAACACATGATATTAAGCCATCATTATATACCAGAGCATGGAAGCACAAAAATGCCTATGTTTTTAGAAGCAGAATTATTACATCATATAGACCTTATTGATGCAAGAACGTATGATTTCAATAAAGCATACGAGACCCTTCAAAAAGGTGAAATAACAGAAAGAACTGTTTTTTCACTTGATCGAAAAGTTATGAATCCTGATTTTGAGAAATAAAAAAGACACAAGATATAATCTTATGTCCCATGGTGCGCCATCGGGGGCTCGAACCCCGGACACCCTGATTAAGAGTCAGGTGCTCTACCAGCTGAGCTAATGGCACAAGCGCAACTAGTATTTTAAGTTTTAATTCATACCATGTCAACAGTAAATTTGTTTTTTGACAAGGTTTTTTGACTGATATATCATTATCATGTACTAATTCTTAGGAGTTGTTATGAAAGACATACTGTTAGTTGACATGAATGCTTTCTTTATAATGTGTGAATCAAGAAGGGACAATTCGCTTCTTAATATTCCAGCTGCTGTTGCAGGTGATCCTAAATACAGAACTGGAATAATTTTAGCAGCAAATTATGAAGCAAGAAAATTTAATGTAAAGGTTACAATGACAGTAAATGAAGCACTAAAAATATGTCCAAATCTCAAATTAGTAAAACCTGATCATGAATATTATGAGAAGTGCTCTAAACAAGTATTTAGTTTATTGTCTGAGTATTCACCTCAACTTGAGATTAACAGTATTGACGAAGCATGGATTGATGTGACATCAAGTAAAAAACTCTTTGGAGATCCTTATGAAATCGCATGTGATATCCAAAAAAGAATTAAAGAGGAACTTGGACTATGGTGTTCAATAGGTATAAGCGAAAATAAGTTTCTTGCAAAAATGGCATCAGAAATGAAAAAACCATTGGGAATTACAAAGTTATATAAATCATCTGTAAGTGAAATCCTATGGCCTCTCTCAATAAATAAATTGTATGGAATTGGAAATGCAACAGCTAAAAAGCTTAACAAAGATGGCATAATTACTATAGGGGATTTAGCAAAAGCAGATCTATCATATCTCGTATCAAGATTTGGTAAATACGGTGTTTATTTATATGAAAGGTCAAAGGGAATAGATGATGATTTAGTAAGTCCGCATGATTCAAAAAGTTTATCATGTGGAAGAATGGAAACATTGACACATGATATTACTGATTTAAATGAGGCAAAAAGAGTAATAGCAGTTTTATCAGAGTCAATTGCACGTAGTGTAAGACAGAAAAATCTTGTGGGAAGTGTTGTACAAATACAAATTAAATATAATACATTTAAAATGATAAGCAGACAGATTACTATAGAAGAAACCAGTCTGACAAAAGACATATACAATGCTGGATGTTCAATCCTGGAAAATAATTGGGACGAAGATAAACCGGTAAGATTAGTAGGCATTTCACTTTGCTCTCTTAAGCGAAAAGATATGCAGATAAGTTTTGATGTTGATGGAAAACAAAGGGAGGAACATTTGGAAAAAACAATTGATAAATTAAATAGCAAATTTGGACAAGATATAATAAAGAGGGGAAATACAATATGAAAATTGTTTTGTTTGCTTTAAACAGCTCATTTGTTCATACTAATCTCGCAATAAGGTGTTTAAAAGATTTCATTGATAAAAATTCAATTAAAAAGCATGATGTACTTCTAGTTGAAAAAAATCATAAAGATAAGTTTGATGAGATATTGCATTCTTTACATGAATGTAATGCTGATTTATATGGGTTTTCATGTTACATATTCAATATTGATGAAATAATACAGATAGCAAAGTCACTAAAAAAACTGTTACCAAACAGCAAAATTGTATTTGGAGGTCCTGAAGTTTCATACGATGCAGATGAGTTAATGAAAATTAATCCATTTATAGATAATGTTATATGTAATGAAGCTGA
>JAQVAJ010000371.1 GCA_028690885.1 Clostridia bacterium | reverse complement strand
GCGGTTGTTGTTCTGATTTGTCTGAAAGAAATTAAATTTTACATTTCGTGTCGCTTATATTTTTGTGTCTGCAAATGTACGAACTTTTTCTTTTAGCACCGTCGTTTTTAATATGGCAGGTAACGGTTACGTATATGAAACGTTTGGCATTTCGAAGCTCTTTCCTGTCTGGTTACAACTACTTTTGATACGAGCTGAAATGCACGATAACCTACTGACTGCCAAATGTTTTATATACGATGTTATGCACTGGCGGTTTATCACATATAATTGTACTTCTTTCAATTTTCTCATGTATTAAATATTTATGATTCTTTCTTCCAATAATGTCTGATTAATAAAAACAGCCAACCGAAATTAACTAATAATGCCAATCCATAGTATAAGAAAGTATGAGGCGATTGAACAACTAATGTAATCCAATAAGGTGGAAAAAACCATGATAATATGGTAAGCCATTTTAGGGCAAGTAAATCAGTAAACGCAAACAGACTTAATGAATTTATAGCTTTTGCAAATGTCAGCCCTTTTACTTTATCATCTGCAAATGTAAAAATCAGCAATCCTATTATAATTGAATAAATTGATGAAAGCAAAGACACAAAAAGTATTGTTATCATTGGCAATTCAACAACATTCAGCACGTAATAACCGAGAATACTATAGAAAACAGACAAAACAGCGGCAAACAACAGTCGGTTTATTAAATAACCACTTCTGCCCAATGGTGTTACCGACATTAATTCAGCAATTTTTCCATCTCTGTCATCTATCATCATAAATCCTGTAACAATTCCGAGCATGGCACCACACATCATTACAACAAATACAAGTACATAATCAAGATAAGGCAAAATATCAAATTCAATAAGAGTTTGTATAAAAGGAACTAAATACAAAACCATCAATTTGAATGCAATAATCAACAACATTGGAGCAATAATCAAAATAGCCATTATTGGGTCTCGCAATATTTGTTTTAAATCGTTTTTAAAATGAATGAGTCCTACCATAATGCTAATCTTGATAAATAATTTTATTTTCAAAGACACGTATTGCCCATCGCAGAAACAAATAATTCATTCCGACTAAATAAATTATCAAACCGACAGCTTCGTAAAGTGGTATTCCTGAGTAAGCTCCCAACATCAGTCTTAAAGCAGCAACACTTGGAATAATGGTAAATAAATCCGAATATGGAAATCCAATCAATGAAAAACAAGGCAAAATAAGCAACAACATATACGGAACTGTTTTTATCATGTATTGGTTCACGGTGTTGCAGCCGGCGGTAATCATGATGCCGCACAAAGTAAAAATTGCCGATGTAAGCACTGTTGATAAAAACACCAGCAACCAATTAACATTGCCGTAATTACTAAAACCCGTAATTGCAAAAGCTGCCAAAACCGAAACAAAAGCCAACGAAATAACTTTTGACAAGATGTATTCAATTGTTCGTAAAGGGGAAACGACAAGAACCGACAGAACACCCTGCATTTTTTCTAACATGATAATTCCACCGATAAAGAATAAGCCCAATACCGAAGGGTCGGAAAAAACCACCAGAGGTAAGCCGACTGATAATATGTCTTCAGGCAAAAATGACAATATGATTAAATACATGACGGTTATTAAAACATAGACCAAATAAAAGCCCTGTTTAAATTGAAAACGTATGTCTGCCCAAACAGCATGTAGCAATCTCATAGCAATTTCCTTCCCGTTATTTTGATGAAAATATCTTCCAAAGTGGCTTCACAACTATGTATGGTTTTTATGTCGGCAGTTTTCAACAAGTCTATAAAGGCTTTATTTTCGGCAAGTTGATTCATTTCAAATTCCGTATCAATCAGTTTGCCATCTAATTGATATTCTATTTTTACCCGACGTTTTCCGTGCTCAATCATCAGTTCCTTCGGCGAACCTATAACTACAATTTTACCATCAATAATAAATGCAACTCTGTCGCAAAGCTGCTCTGCAACTGTCATATTGCGTGTGGTAAGAAAAACCGTTTTGCCTGCTTTCTTTTGTTCTAATATTATGTCTTTTATAATATGAGCATTCGTAGGGTCAAGCCCAGAAGTGGGTTCGTCAAAAAACATCAAATCGGGTTGGTGCATTATGGAACGAATGAAATTTAATCGCATTTTCATTCCTTTTGAGAAACTCTCTACACGCACATTTTTATCGGGTAAAAGTCCGACAAGGTCGAGAAGTTCGTTCGAATTGTTAATCTTTCTATTGTAATATGCTCCAATAAGTTCTAAATTTTCGGTTGCTGTTAATTTAGTATATAGATTCGGAAAATCGAAAGCAACACCAACTTGCTCGTAAAAATCTTTACCCCACTGGTTTCTTTCCTTCCCCAATACTTCTATATGACCGGTGTAGTTTCTCAATAAGCCAATTATTAGCCTTTGGGTAGTTGTCTTACCTGCACCGCTCGGACCTAAGAAACCGAAAACTTCTCCTTTATGAATGTCGAAATTCATATCAAGGATTGCTTTCTTGTTAGTCTTTCTATAGGTGAAATTCAAATTTCTAACTTGTATCATAAATTTACTCATTTGTCTTTACTATGGCAGTCTCTTTTCCCCGCTTGTGCATAACGTAAAAGTGTTTTATTCATTGTTCCCTTACAAATATAGCAAGAGAGAAACAAATCTCATTGTATAATTCATTCTTTTTTAATGGATAACGGGAATAATGAATAAAATATTGTTGGACTGTGCC
>JAQVAJ010000370.1 GCA_028690885.1 Clostridia bacterium | reverse complement strand
TACTCTTCAGTTATATTGTTAGTATGTCTCATTGAGGACTGAGATGGATCATATGGATAAACGGCTTTTATGTCAGGATAATTTTCTGATGAACCGAATATATATTGATTTCTCATGGTCTGTAATTGATCATAATCTACATTCATAGCGCTTTGCGATATCATTATTGGGAATGCCGACATGGTTTCTTCTTCAAAAGTCTGAACCTGCTTATCGAAGCCGTTTGACAATGCCAAAATCAATGCGATACCTATGATACCTATACTTGAAGCAAAAGCTGTAAGAATAGTACGTCCTTTTTTAGTCATTATATTATTAAAAGAAAGACTTAATGCAGTGAAAAAACTCATTGCAGTTTTTTTAAAAGAATATTTTTCCTTATATGTTGGCTCTTCAGTTACTGGATTCGTATCATTTATAACTTCTCCATCTCTTAAATTAATAATTCTATTGGCATATTTGGTAGCAATTTCTTTGTTATGTGTAACCATAATAACAAGTTTGTCTTTTGCAATATTCTGTATAAGGTCTAGTATCTGAACGCTTGTTTCAGTATCTAAAGCTCCTGTAGGTTCATCAGCTAATATTATATCTGGATCATTAACTAAAGCTCTTGCTATTGCTACACGCTGCATCTGACCGCCTGAAAGCTGTGAAGGTTTCTTTTTTGCATGTTCTTTTAAACCTACAAGTTCCAATGCATCCATCGCCTTTTTTCTTCTCTCGGTTTTTGACACGCCGCTCAAAGTAAGGCTTAATTCAATGTTCTTCACTACGCTTATGTGACCTATAAGGTTATAAGACTGAAATACGAAACCTACAGAGTTATTCCTGTAAGCATCCCATTCGCTGTCTTTGAAGTTTTTTGTGGATTTTCCATTTATGACAAGGTCTCCTGTGTCGTATCTGTCAAGTCCGCCAATTATATTAAGCAAAGTTGTCTTACCTGAACCGGAAGGTCCTAATATGGCTACGAACTCATTTTTTCTGAAAGAAACAGAAACTCCATTCAATGCATTTTGCTTGAAATCGCCTACTATATAGCTCTTTTTTATATCCTTAAGTCTTAACACGTGTAAGTACCTTCTTTCTGATAGCTGTCCTTCTAATTCTATGCTCAGATTATGAATTATATGTTAACAATCAAAAAATGTAAATATTCACTTGTTTTAAATGGGTTAACAGGATTTTAACATTTTCAACGTTATAATTGAAAATCATTGACTATACTCATTATCTAAACTAAAATGATAGAGCGAGCGGATGTGGCGGAATTGGCAGACGCGCTAGATTCAGGTTCTAGTGGTTGCAAAATTGTGCAGGTTCAAGTCCTGTCATCCGCACCAAAATAGAACCGTAATTTTGATACAAGGTGTCACACTGTTGCGGTTCTTTTAATTTATTGTACTAATCTTTTAGTTCATTTATAAAAGAGAAAAATGCAAATAGTTGCAAAAATATCTTTTGAAATGGGGCTGAGTATTGAAATCTCACATGATTATTATCTTCACAAATTAATAAGTAGGCGAGGAAACGGAATGATTAAAGTAATTACCGGTGTTCGCAGATGTGGAAAATCGTATTTGCTGAACTCATTATTTTCCACTTTTTGCACTAATTTATATTTACATTAACATAGATGTATGTTATTCAATTAAACGAGGAGAATTTATTATGTCAAATGCAATGGAAATAGTTAATATTACACCTGGCTTATTACAAACAATTCTAACGACTTTCAACACTGATAATGAAAGGGAATTAACTCGTAAAATCATTGAATGCTATGTAGAAAACGGGTTTACTGTAAGGGTAAAGCAATATAATCAACCATGCATGGAAGGAACTTATCGTATATTATGCTTTATTAAGAAAAGTGCTGAAGCTGTTATTATTAACAATAAAGGTATGGGACGCGATGGAGTTAGTTTTCAAATAAGAATTGATGAAATAGGAATCTTTGAAAGGTTGAATGAGTTAAGCGAAAATATCAAAAAACAGATTCTAAATGCTACTGATTGCAGTTACTGCTCATCCAAATGCGAGGGTAAAAAATACATTTTTACTTATCAAGGCAATGAATACACGAAGTGCCGATTCATTTGTAATAACTTCTATTTTCAGAATATTAGTAACAATGATATTAACGATTTTATGGATATTATAAACAATGAAATTTTATATAATCAGACTCATATAAAGAAATCTAAATCTTGAATCCAATATATTGTGATAAGTAGAGATACTTTATGCAAGCGGGATCATTATTTTCAAGCTGAATACCGATTCTACAACACTAAAAATAGCCTGACCGCCATATTTTTCAGCTATTGACACAATGCTTCGTGTACCAAAACCATGATCTTCATAATGCGATTGAGGGTGTCCGTCTTTTAGTAATATTTCTCCTGTATAAGGATTACTAATAGAGATTAAAAGATTGTTTTTGTGTATATGCAGTTTAGCGGTTATATAAGGATCAGAGCATTTTGAAGCTGCATTAATGGCATTTTCAAGGCTATTTGAAAGAAGAGAACAGATTTCTGTATCGGTGAGTGGAATAAATTTTGGCAAATTAGCTTCTATGGAAAACTTAATTTTTTTTTGTTTTGATTCAGAAGAAAAAGCTGACAGAATAAGATTGACAGTTTCATTTTCACAAAAACGCACTGGAGTAATATTTTCGATATCAGATTGTGCTGTTTTAAGATATTCCTTTATCTCATCAATTCGTCCTTTA
>JAQVAJ010000369.1 GCA_028690885.1 Clostridia bacterium | reverse complement strand
ATGGCTCTGTCTGTGCGGTCAGATTGAATGATGGTATCACCCTGAAACGTATTCAGTTCGATCACCAGCGCCAGCAGGTTCTATTACATCCATTCAATGCCGATTACCGTGTCCAGGTAGTAGATTCGATGCAGGGAGATGATATCTCGCTGATAGGGACTATGGTTATGCAGTTGAGGATAACTTGATGGTCTTGTTCCCCAAATCAAACATATCAAGACCCTCAATCAAAGACGGCATTGACAAAATAAACATAGAACTTTATCATGTTCCATGGCGCAAATCTGTAGAGAATTTGTAATGAGTTGAAGCTCTTGTCTGACTCAGTATATCTATACAAACACGAGTAAAGGAGTACACATGAAGTCAATTGTCGTAGTCACGACCAAGGAGTTAAAGAACCATGGCAGAGTACTATGCCATTTGTTAAGTAAAAAAGATAGCTTGAAAGCAGGCTTGTGGGATTTAAAAGATTATACTGGAAATGAGAAGACAGCTGCTGGAAACAACTACTTTGTCTTTATTGGCGATAATGAAGTAACAAAACCGCTAACTCCAATGGTAGAAAACTGGATAGAAGATCAGGGAGTAAAAGTAGGCTATGACTATCGCAAGGCTTTCATTCAGCAGTTTGGTAAACCTACTGATATGGAATTGCTGAATAAAGCTCTTAAGGACTATTGGAAGGAGATTATAGCATCTTTTTTTGGCCCGTGGATTATCACACTAATAGCAATGCCAGGCCCGGTGAATCCATTCCCAATTGCATTAGCTCTGAAATACATCAAACTCAGCAAAGATCGGAAGAACACTACCATGAATCAGTATACTTATGGGATAAAGAGATTTATGGAGGCGTCACTTGAAGGGTTCCTCAACAACTGAATCAATTCATGTAGATGCAACCCAAGCCTATGATGATATAATCAAGAGCTTCGGTGCTTTTAATGGATTAGATATTGGTACCGAATATACTGAGTCTGTCAGTGAGGCAATTGAAAGAGGAAGCGAGTTATTAAAGCAGATTGTTGACAATAAAAAAGGTGTTCACTATCTAAAGGGAGATTTAGCAGAAGTTTGGCACACGGAAACTGCTAACATTAGTGCTGTTGCGAAGGGAAATGGAAATGAGTACTTCATTGCCCCAAGGGATTCTTCGGTCATTGATATCACTGGCTCTGATGCCATTGAATTTCTTAAGTACCAGCTAAAATACTTCAAGACACCAGAGGACACTGCAAAGGCGATAAGTGATCCAAGATACTTTGGATTGCTAAAACTTGTGCCATCAGATCAATTGAAGGAAGTTAAAGAAGCAGCATATTTACTTTATCTGAAGAACCTAAATACTAGACCTGAGCAAGCTGCAAATTACCTACATACTTCTCAAGTGGCCACTGATACAGTAAAGGCTGGAAATGTTGAAAGCACACCGTTAAGCGAGCAGGAAGCCCTTCAAATCGTCAAAGATATTCAAAGAGACAAGTTTTCTGGTAAAGACCATGGGTTATCTTTATCAGAGTATATTGAATGGACAGATATTGCACGAGCATCTGGCGAAGCTGCGCTAAATGCAGCTATTACGACAATGGCATTGAAGATAGCTCCTGAACTGCTTTCGCTCTTAAAAAAAGCAATATCGGATGAAAATATCGATTTATCTGATGTCCACAGATTGGGTGCTAAAGCATTTGAGGGAGGGGTTGAAGGTTCTTTGAGAGGCGGAATCGCAGCTTTCATAACTATTGCCTGCAGAACTGGAAAACTAGGTTCTGCCCTTATGGATGTAAATCCATCTGTTATTGGGGTAGCTACAGCGGTGGCCATTAACTGTATCAAGAATGCCTTTAGCTTATATTCTGGTCATATTACACCCTACGAATATGTAGACAACTGCCTACGAGATTCTTTGGTTCTTGGCCTTGGTATATCTGGTATGGTTCTGGGGCAGATACTAATTCCTATACCTATATTGGGTTCAGTAATAGGAAACATAGTAGGCACTCTCTTTGCAACAGCTATATATACTGGAGCGAAGACCTATTTATTACAGCCTATGCTGTTATCTGGATTCACTTTCTTTGGTTTGGTTAAACAAGATTATGCTCTACCAAGAGAAGTTCTAGATGAGATGGGAATCGATACGATAGACTTAGACATGATTGAGATAGAACACTTAGACCTCGAAACGGTAGACTTGGAACTGATCGATCTTGATAGAATTGAGTTTACCATGTTAGAGCGAGGGTTTGTAAAAGTCGATGTTGTTGGTAATATAATGATCTAACGCATATGTATTTCTATTCATTACATTCTGATAAGGAAATGAACCACCTATACTAAGACGTAGTTTGGAGAGAACAGAGATTCTTTGTTTATCCCTTTCCACTCACACTGCGAGTCTTTCCAACTGGTCTATTTCCTTGATATTCAAGCGTTTCTGAAACCAGTCTGAAATCAGTCCATATTTGACACAAAGCTGTCACAAACCAGTCCAAAGAAGTCCAAAACCACTGTGACATCTTTCCGAACGCAGCCCTAAGCATCTCTGCACCAAATAAAGGCTTATGCCTGTTTGTCACACTGATGGCTATATGACATTTGGGGTGTCACTTTATAATGACAGCAAATTGGCAGGTTGTGACACCGATTTGCCCATTAGTTGCCGTCACGATGTGGTTACCTTGCGCTTACTTTTGTGACCACATTGTAACGGCATTGTGACCACATCTAATGGGCAAGGAAT
>JAQVAJ010000368.1 GCA_028690885.1 Clostridia bacterium | reverse complement strand
TGAAGGTTTATAATTAATTACTTTTGGGTTTTTCGCTTTTACAATTCTGTTTTTCAGCTTTACAATTGCGTTTTTCCCACTCACATTTTCCCTTTTCGGATTTGGAATTGTATTTTCCGAACGTACCGAAAAATTTTCCTTACTCGCTTGTCTGGTTTTCCTTTCTACTATTGAATATCCCGAACTTACACCTGCTATTTTCCAACTTGTTACTGCTTTTGTAAAACTAAATGTTAAATATAACGAAAATACTTTTTGTTAGAACTCAGTTAACACTTCCATTTTATTAAAAAATTAGCAACAACTTTCATCCTTCTGAATCGAAGGGCATTTTACCGAACCATACGAACAATATACACAGCAGTCACCTGTATTTGGTTTTAATAGGTTTTTGCAATTTTCACATTCATAAAAGAATTGACATGCATTATCAGGCATAGTTTCTTCTTTTTGGAAACGACATTTCGGGCATGTAATAATAGACTTTAGAATAATTGGCTTCATTATTTTCCAAGTTTTAGTATCCTAAAAGCACCCCTTACTACAATCAAAAACACAATTGAACCAACTATCAAATCAGGATACTTTGATTGAGTAAGTAAAACCAAAAACCCTGCAAGAATTACACCTCCATTTATTATAACATCATTGGAGGTAAAAATCATACTTGCCTTCATGTGTGCTTCATTACTTTTTGATTTTTGTAGAATATATAAACATGCTGCATTTGCTATTAATGCAAGGATTGAAACGCCAATCATTATTCGATAATCAGGCATGGCTTCTGAACCAATAAACCGTCTGGTTACTTCTATTATACCTAAAAGGGCTAATGATAGTTGAAAGTAACCGCTTAGACGAGCAACTCTTTTTTTTCGTAAAACTGTTGAGCCTACTGCCCATAAGCTTAATCCATATACAAAGGAATCGGCTAACATATCCAACGAATCGGCAACCAATCCCATCGATTTAGAAATAAAACCCGTGGTGATTTCAATAATAAAAAAAACAAAATTGATTATCAGCACCGTCCAAAGGAGTTTGGATAGTACTGATGAATTGTCCTTGAATTCATCCTGTTTGGCAACAATTGTTTCTTCGTGTTCAGCGCCTAAATTGAGTTCTTTCAGTCGTTTTTCTATTTCCGGGTTTTCTTCGGAATGAAAAACGGTGAGTTTTCGGTTTTCAATATCGAACACCAAACTTTTAATAGCGGAAAGCCCTTCAAGTTTCATCCTGATAAGGGCTTCCTCGGAAGGGCAATCCATTTTGGGAATGTGAAATAAACTCTTTTGCATATTATTATTTTTTGTATGCCAATAATCTTAATGCATTAAATACCACAACAAGGGTTGAACCTTCGTGAATGAGTACGGCAATACCAATGCTGGCCAAACCAAGGATAGTTGAAGGAATAAGTATCGCTACGACACCCAGGCTAATCCAAAGGTTCTGTTTTATTATACCTTTTGCCTTTCTGCTCAGGCCAATAGCAAATGGAAGGGTTTCCAGTTTGTCGCCCATTAGGGCAATATCAGCGGTTTCGAGTGCTACATCCGAACCGGCCGCACCCATGGCTATGCCAACGGTGCTGTGGACCATTGCGGGGGCATCATTTACCCCATCACCTACCATCGCTACTTTTGATTCTTTTTCTTTCAATTTCTTTATGGCATCTACTTTTTCCTCCGGCAACAGGCTGCCCCAGGCATCGGTCAGGCCTATTTCTTTGGCCACGGCATCCGCCACTTTTTGGTTGTCGCCTGTGAGCATGACCATGCGTTTGATTCCGAGTTTCTTTAATTGTTCCAGCGTGCTTTTTGCTTCTGCCCTCGGTGTGTCCATTAAGGCGATGATGCCCACATAATCGCTATTCCGGCGAACAAGCATGGTGGTGTTCCCTTCAGATTCAAGAGCTTTTACTTTTTCTGTAATTTCCTCCGAAGGCTTTTTGTCATCAAGTGCTTCATACAGTTCCAGGTTTCCTATATAAACTTTGTCTTCACCCAGTGTTGCTTTTATTCCTTTTCCCAAAACGGCTTCAAGGTCTTTGGCTTCGGGAATATTATCTCCTTTCAAGCGTGTTTTGCCGTCCCTAACCACCGCCTTTGCCAACGGGTGGTCACTCAGGTTTTCTACGGCTATGGCCATTTTTAGCAATTCATTCTCATCGATATTGTTCAGCGGGATTACTTTAGTGAGTTTTGGCTTGCCTTCGGTAAGGGTTCCTGTTTTATCGAAAGCAAGGGCGGTTAAAACTCCCAAGTCTTCCAGCGGCCGTCCTCCTTTAATAAGTACGCCGCTTTTTGCAGCCCTGGCAACCCCGCTCAGCACTGCGCTGGGTGTGGAAATGGCCAGGGCACAAGGGCTGGCGGCTACCAGAACGGCCATTGCCCTGTAAAAGCTGTCGCTAAAATTTTCATCAATAACCAAAAAAGCCCCAAGCAACAACACGACCAAACCCAAAACAGAGGGCACAAAATATTTCTCGAATTTATCGGTAAACCGTTGTGTTGGCGATTTCTGCGTTTGGGCTTCATTTACAAGTTTTACCAAACGGGAGAGGGTGGAATCGCTGGCTTCCTTTATAACTTTAACTTCCAACGTATTGTTGCCATTGATTGTACCTGAGAAAACCCTGTTTTTATCACTGATATCTTTTTCATTGGAGTAGTCCTTCTCCGGGTCATCCACAGGCATTTTATCTACCGGTACACTTTCGCCCGTGATGGGGGCCTGGTTCACGCTGC
>JAQVAJ010000367.1 GCA_028690885.1 Clostridia bacterium | reverse complement strand
TCTTATAAAGCATATGACCAGTATGGTAATGCTTTAAGTCTTGCAACAGGCGAAGGCACAACATATCAGTTAGTAGTTAGTGGTGGAAGTGTTGCTAGCAAAGATGGCAAAACTATGACTCTTACAGGTCTTAAAAAAGGCACATTCAGTATCAGAGCTATAGCTCTTACAACAGGTAATATTTCTGATTTGTATACAGAAACTGTTTATGCTAAACCTGCACTTGCATCATATGATATAACATTGCCAGAAGCAATTTATCAGGGTGAAGCAGCAAAATTCACAATCGTAGCAGTTGACCAATATGGGAAAGCATTCAATGTTACTCCAGATGCAACAACATGGTCAGTAACACCACTTTCAACAACAATTACAGCAGCACACATGACTGTTCCAGCATATGCTAAGAATGAAATTAGCTATACAATTACTGGAAAAGGAAATGCAGACTTGTACTTCACAACTGGTTCCTTAACAGTTACAAAATCTGTAGTTGTTCAACCTGAAAAAGTTATATCCTCAATAGCATCAGTTCCGGTTTCAACCGAAGCATTGCTTATGGGTAAAACAATCGCATTTGATCTTTCTAAGGTAGTTCTTAATGACCAGTATGGCAATGAGATTGCTTATGACTCATCAGTATGGAGTTATGACCTTAGAAGACTTGCTGATACAGCTCCTCTTGGAAATACTGCAACAGATACAAATGGTACAGCTTTAGTACTTACTGCACCAGTAGGCACAGCTACATCATATGCAATCAAAGCACATCTTGAAGGAACAGATCAGCTTCAGTTAACAATCTATAAGGGCGGAGCTTATAACGCAACAGCTACAAGCTATGTAGCATATACATATGATTTCTCACTCGCTTCAGTGAAAGCAGCTTCAGTAGTAGCTTATGAACTTAGCGTTAAAGAAGAAATGTATGCTGGAAAAACTACAACAGAAATGTCCGCTACACATGACTTGGCAGTTGCTTTAATTGGTAAGACAGCTAATGGTACTACAGTAACATTAGTAGATTCTTCATCAACAGCATTGCCATCTGATACAATTAGCAAGTACACAACAACAGGTGCTAATGTTACTCTTGCAACAGCAACAAGCAAACTTCAGGTAACAACAGCTGTAACAGGTAATGCTGATGGAACAACAACTATCAGAGCATGGAACAACAATGGCGAATCAGTTGCAGAAGCAGCTGTAGCACTTAGAAGAGCTGCACCTAAGGTTGACACACTTACATTGACTTACAAGTCTGGTGTTGCAACATTAGCAGCAAAAGATCAGTATGGTATAACCATTACTCCTCCTACTGGACAATTCTTTAGTTCAAATTCTGATTTGACTATTGGAGCAGTAACAGTAGCAACAGACAAGACAACAGTCGTTATCAACGGAGCAGCAGGCAAGACAGCAGTTATCCGTTTCGTATCTGACGATGGTGTTTGGGCTCGTGAAGTATCAGTTACTAAGTAATTGATTCTCAAAATTAGAATTAAGAGGGCAGAGCAATCTGCTCTCTTTTTTTGTATCAATTTCGTTACATTTTATTATTCTTTATATTATCTGTTATAATGGCTATATAATGAAAAGAACACTTAGCATTATCTTAATAACAGTCATTTTGCTAAGCTATTGCGCTATACAGCCCAAAGCTTATACTTCTGTAGAAATCGCATATGGTTTGAACCTGCTTAGAGGTACAGGGGAAGGGTTGGATGAGGAATATCTTTCTATGACCCCGATGAGAACAAATGCAGCAATGATTATTCTTAGATTATTAGGATTGGAAAATGATGCTTTAGAACATGAAAAAATATCAACTTTTTCCGATGCATCTTCTGCTACTGCTTATTGGCAACCAATATTAGCATATCTTTATGATAATCCAGATGTAGGTTTTTCAGGTTATGGAGATGATACTTTCAGACCTAACGAGAGTATTAATTCGCAGATGTTAGCTAAAGTACTATTAACTGTTTTAGGTTATAAGCAGGATGTTGATTTTTCATGGGCAGATACATTAAAATTTGCTGATTCAATAGGCTTAAAATCATTAGTTAACAAAAGCACTATTACAAATAATGATGTAGCAATTGCTTTAGTTGAAGCTTTGAGTATAAAAACTAAAGGGGGATACACATTTGTAACTGAGCTAGTAATTGCGAATATTATTAATATAGATCAGGCAGAAAAATATGGTTTTACTGTTGAAACCACTCAAGTGGAAATAAAGAATGCAAAGGCAACTGGAGTTAAGACAATAACAGTTGAATTTCTAATGCCTATACCTAAAAATTCAACAGTCATGTTAAGAAAAGATTTTATCGGTATCAGTAATACTTATACCTTATCTGAAAACAGAAGGATACTTACAATCAATACTACTGCTACAATGACACCTGGACAATACACAGTAGCAGTAGCGGGTTCAGTAGCTACTTTTGAGGTTTTCAATGAAAAAGCATCATCCTTAGTTATATCAACAGAAAGAATTTATAAGGATGTACAGCAGAATATAGGGCTAAAACTCTTAAATCAGTATGGAGAGGAAATGCCGATAACAAATGTAAATATATCTGTGACAAACAAAACTTCAGGGTCAAGAAAAATTACTGTTACGAAAATAGATAATGAGGTATATCTTGATGTATCATATGCTAATTTAGCAGATCAGATTTATATTTATGCCCTAGATAATTCCACTTTACTTAATGATTCAGCATTACTTACAGTTCAATCTGT
>JAQVAJ010000366.1 GCA_028690885.1 Clostridia bacterium | reverse complement strand
TGATTTAATATCCGTTACTGATTTAATTCATCCCTGTTCTCTTTAATAATATGTAATGTTTTCTCTATTTTTCCCTCTATTGATGCCAAGAGCTCATCTGCATACTTTAGTGCAGCTTTTTTAATATCATTAGCTTCTTTATGAGCATCTTCAATAATGACACCTTCTGGTTGAACAGATACTTGTTCTTTACTCTTTGTTTCCTGAATCATTCTGAGTAATTCCTTGTTCTTGGCTTCTTCTTCCTGATCTCGCTGCTTTATTGCATTTTTAAGGTAGTATATTAGATCAAGCATTTCATCCTTGCTTATAGATACCTTATCAGAAAAAACTGTTTGTTTAGCACTTGTAATCAGATCTTCCATCTGTTCGATGATTTCATATTCATTCATTGTATTGTCCATTATATTACCTCACACTATTTATATGATATTTTCTTCTAACATCTTCTATTATACTATCTGGTACGAGTCCTTCAATAGGTCCTCCATGTAATGCAAGTTCTCTTACTGCAGATGAACTTAAGAATGAGTAATTCATATTAGTCATAAGAAATACTGTTTCAATATTCTCATCCATTCTCTTGTTTAAAAATGCCATTTGCATTTCATATTCAAAGTCAGATACCGCACGTAATCCTTTAACAATACCTATTGCATTTTTACTACGAGCATAATCAATCAGCAAACCATGAAAGCTTTCAACTTCGACATTCTTCATTCCATTTAAAGACCGTTCAATAAAATCAATTCTTTCTTCCAATGTAAATACACTTTTCTTTTGTTTGTTTTCACCTACTGCTACAATAAGCTTATCACACATAAGACATGCTCTTGAAATTATATCTATATGCCCTTTCGTTACCGGATCAAAACTTCCCGGACAAATCCAAATCTTCATAATTCCCCTTTACATAAAATGCGAATACACAGATACCGTATTTTCTTTTATCAATCAGAACAAGATTGGAGGTCTTTTTTAAAACTGTATCCTCTTCTGACAATTCTGCGATTACAACAGCATTTTTGTCCATTATATCATACAAATCACTGTTTTCAATAACTCTTTCATACAAGCCAGAGCCATATGGAGGATCAAGAAATATATGCGAAAATTTATATTGTTCTTCTTTTAACTTAGCTAATCCCTTTTGCCAATCTGATTTAATTATAACTGTATTATCTTCAAACCTGCACTTAGCTACATTACTTTTTGTTATTGATATATCTTTATCAATGAAAACTGCCTTTTCTGCTCCTCTTGATAGAAATTCTAAACCAATACTGCCAGTTCCCGAGAAAATGTCCAAGACTATTTGCTCCTGGTAAGGATATCTTGAATCAATTATATTAAAAAGACTCTCTTTTGTTCTGTCATATGTCGGTCTGACCCCATCTTTTTTCGGCGTCTCCAATAGTAGACTTTTTCTTGTTCCAGCAATAATTCTTGGCATAATTTTTCCTTATTCTTATACAATAAAATCCGTTTCACTTTTTGCTCTTAAAGCTTTTTCAACGAACAGAATAAAATCAGCGGTAGACAAAGGTTTTGAGTATAGATAACCTTGTATAGCATCACATTTCAAATCTCTAAGCAGCATAAGCTCCTGTTTTGTTTCAACACCTTCGGCAATAACTTTCATACCTAAGGTTTTTGCTAGTGTTATTACTCCGCCTAACAGTTTAACATTTTTACTTGATTCTGCATAATCTGTTTTCAAGAATACTGCATCAAGTTTCAAAACATCGAAATCCAGTGCTTGTAATGCTTTAAAAGATGAATAACCTGCACCGAAATCATCTATTGAACATGAGAAACCATGCTTTTTCAATTCAGTAATTCTTGCGCTCAGGATATCATAATCTTCTAAAGCTCTGCTTTCGGTAAATTCTAACTCCAAAAAGCCATCCCTGATTTGATACAGTTTTTTAGTATTTACGTAATATTCTATAAAGTCTTCTTTTTCTGCACTTGCTCTTGATACATTGACTGATATAGGAATGACTCTATTCCCCTCTTTAGCAGCTTTGTTTTGGAACTTACACACTTCTGTAAAAACAAATTTATCAAGTTGAGCAATATATCCGCTTCTTTCAAACAGGTTTATAAACTGAGAAGGAGGAACAATTCCTTCATTTGGCCTTATCCATCTTACCAATGCTTCAGCTCCGTAAATCCTATTTGTATTTAAATCATATTTAGGCTGATAATATATAACAAATTCATCATTATCCAAGGCTTTTTCCATAAATCCTTCAAGCGCAATTGTTTTTAGAAGATCATCGTGACTTTTCTGATGATAAAATTCAATATTACTCTTTGAATTTTCATTTATTGAGTTTTGAGCAAATGAAGCTCTGTCTATCATTTCTGACACAAGATAGTTAGAATTACGGTCCAATCGATATACTCCAGCATTTATTCTCATCATATAACCGCTGATAGGTCCGATTTGTCTAATCTTTTCGACGTATGAATTTAGTCTCTGCTCTATATCATCAACTTCCTTATACATTAAAAGAGCTATCATCCTTCCATCTGAAGTTCGTCCATAAGTTTCAAGATTTTTAGCCATATCTTTTTGAAGTATATCAGACAAGTTTCTTATCATCCTGTTTACTTCATTAACTGGAAGTAATTGCTTGATATTTTTGAAATTCATAATATTTATATAGATAATTGCATATTGTGTGGTTTTATTAGCCTTTATAAGTTCACCTGCGTCGATTTCAAACTTATATTGATTTGGACATTCTGCAAT
>JAQVAJ010000365.1 GCA_028690885.1 Clostridia bacterium | reverse complement strand
TTCTGGTAGGGTATTCTCCTCGAAACCACCTGAGTACATTGGACTTTTTAGCAGAATCATCTTCTTTGTATGCCTTCCAGTATGTTACTACAGCTTTTGCAAACTCAAAACCGTTAACCATACCCTCCAAAGAACCTGCAACTGCATATATCTGTTTTTCAACGAGCTTATCAAATTCTGAATCAGTAACATCAGATTCTGCTTTAATGGATGACTGTATGCCCGATATCCATTTTTCAAGTATCAAAGGCAATGCTCCTCCGTCAGGTTTTGACTTAGTGGAAAGATTACGAATAAGCTCTTTGTATGTTGCAAGCCCCTGGCCTTTAGTACCTGCAAAACGCCGTTCGGGAGAAAGGTCAGCATCTACAACAACAAATCCCTTTGCAGTGGCATAATTTCGTATTGTCTGAAGAAGAAAGCTTTTTCCGCTTCCATATTTTCCGACTATAAATCTAAAAGATGCGCTTCCTTGCTCAATCATCTCTATATCACGCAATAATGTTGATATTTCCTGAGCTCTTCCTACAGTTATGTATTCCAGTCCTACTCGCGGAACTACTCCGCCTTTTAAAGCATTTATTAAGATGTTCGCTATCCTTACCGGTACAAGATTCGTCATACAGTTTTTACCATCCCTTTTATATATTCTTCATAGTCCTCATATATTGCCATATCTTCATCAAGGATATTGTCCCCTATATAGTCCATGGCTTTTTCATTTATGCCGTCAACAAGTACTTCCAGCATTATGCCTGATTCATCTGCAAATTTCTTTAGATCCCAATTATCAATAATGACATCAAGTGCTTTAAGCTCATTTTCATTTAATGCATCTTTTAACATATCCCAGATATCGAAATTAGATGAAACTTCAACATCAGAAGGGTCAGAGAATATGTTCTGATCAGAAGAAACAGAATCTATACAATCAATAGAGGTATTGAAATCATAGGTCTTTTCCTGCTCTTCAACAATTAAGGATTGCTGAGTGGCTAAAGCTTCCAGCCTGATTCGATCTAAAGCTTCATGGTCAACTCTTACCACTGTTTTTGTTGCTTCTTTGTAAAATTCGAAAACTGCAGATTCAATTATCTTGTCTATAAATATACCGGCTTTATGTAATTTATCTAATGTATATGGATTTACCATATCTAAATTCGCAGATAATTTGTATTTGTACTTAACTGTTTTTCGTAACTCTGCTTCCATTTTTTTCATCAAATAACCGACAAAAGATCTTCCCTTATCTGTTGTTATTATTGAGCTGAAAAACCATTCATTTTTACTGCATATGTATATTTCGTTCTCTGAGAATACTACTCTTTTATCAGGCTTTATGCACCAGTTATAGAAAAGTGCATCTTTAAATGGTTTCCACGGTACTATTTTCTTAGTAGGTCTGAAGAATGCATTATCAAAATCTATTCCTGTGGATTCGAACTCTTTGCGTATTATTTTAACGATATATGAGAAACAGTCAGATATGAGGCTTTCTGTTTCATCTGTAAAAAACACAGACTTCCTTATATCGTACTTGGATATGGAGCAGAACAAAATAAAGTTGTCATCCGGGTCAGTCATTGGAGGGTAATATTGTGTTAGATTATGTTCTGCAGCAAAATCTGAAAAGGGTTGTACCATGTTGTAGTAGATATGGTAATCTTTCAACCATCTAATGACATATTTATCAATAGCAGGATTAATGGCCTTATACTTATTCCAGAAAAACAATATCTTGGATAAGCCATCTTTTGGATTCTCCACTCCAATATTATTCAATAGTTCATATACATACATAAAGACATAAGACAAGGATGTATCAGATATATTTCCTTTTCTTGTATTAGTCCTCCATGTGAAATAAGTCCGAAGCTGCTCGTAATTGAGCATTTGATAATATGGAAAATATGAGGAGAAGGAAGCGTTTCCTTCATAATCATCTTCAAAGTCTTTCATAAAGATGCCTTGCTTATAGAAGACCTTGGAGTTGTCCTGCTGTATTCTTCTGTCGAAGAATCTAAGGTAATCAGATGAGTAAGAAGCATTATGCCGTGATATCTCTCTCATCTGTTCAAATATTTCGCGTATTTTATCCGGTTTTTTAGGTTCGATTTTCTGGGATTTAAGAACGAATCTTCCCACCCCTTCTACAGGATGGTTGCCGTATTCTATCTCGTAAAACAAATCGTCAGTAAGAGAAACTGATTTCTTTTCCTCAGTAGTAACAGCTGCTTTCTGTATCTGTTGCTGATCAGATATCTTATATGATCCATATTTCTTGTCCGAACTAAAACCTTCCACTATCCCCCCAGATTATCCCACAACTTTACCGAAAATCCTTAAATCATCAAAATCCTTAACCAGTATTGGCGAGTACTTAGGATTAAGAGACACCAGATATCCCTTATCAAGTTTCTTTAAATATGCTTCGTTATTAAGACAGAATATACCGATTTCTCCATCTTCCAAAGATGGTTGTTCATGAACAAAAATAATCTGTTTATCCACAAAACGCGGCATCATACTGTCTCCAACTACTCTTACTGCATAATCAGCTGATGCAGGGACAGTATTATCCACATCTATTACATCATAATCAGAACTATTAAGATAATTGCCACAGCCTGCTGATACAGATATATCATACAGACGTAAAGATCTTTTATCTCCGAAAGTCTGCTGTATATCAGAAACCTTACAGATATCACATATAGCAAGAAATGCTTCTACAGATGGGTTAGATACGCCGGTCTCCCATTTGCCTATAGT
>JAQVAJ010000364.1 GCA_028690885.1 Clostridia bacterium | reverse complement strand
AGCTGGCTAAAGCTCAGGTTATGGGTATACGTTCTGCAATAGATGATTTTGGAACAGGATACTCGTCTTTGTCAAGAGAAAGAGAATTAGCAGCTGATATTATAAAAATTGATAAATTCTTCATTGACCAGATACTAGTTAAAGATGAAAAAGAACTTATTACCTCGGATATAATCCATCTTGCCCATAAGCTTGGTCAGAAGACTGTTTCTGAAGGAATAGAAACAAATTTACAGAAAGAGTATCTTAAAAGAAATGATTGTGATTATTATCAGGGATTTCTTTTCTCTAAGCCTTTATCTGCAAAAGATGCAATTAGTTTTTTAAAAAAAGACTGATATTAACTTATTTATATTTATGCAATAAATCCATCATAAGCATGAAATTTCTTATAGGTGTTGTTGGAGACACAAGATTGGAGCAGCCTACAATTGCTCCTGATAATTCCTTCGCAGCATCAATAGCTTCCATAACCTCTTTTTCTACTTCCTGCTCGTTTGCTTTATCAAGTGTTGAAGCAGCTATTCCGCCTATAACTGTTACATTTGGATATTTAGTCCTTAAAGAACGTATATCCATTCCACAGGAACAATCAGCTTCATAATGTGCGTCAATACCTGAATCAATATACAAATCATCAGCTACATCCCAGAAATATCCATCTGAACCAAAAGCATGAAATATACCATATTCATGACACTTGTCTGATATTCTTTTCAATCTAGGCACAATAAGATTTCGAAAAATTTCATTTGAATATATAAGACCTCGATTACAAGCGCAGTCTCCGCCGCCATTTACTATTTTCGCTCCTATAGAAGCAATTAACGGAATATTCATAAGAGCTCTTTCCATTAAGGCATCAAGATATCTTTCTACAAGATCAGGACGCAAGATTACTGCTTCATACCAGATTGGTCTTGTATTCGGTATCGCCAAACCGATGCCACCTGTATATGAAGCCTTTTTGTAATTAAAATATTCCATAGCATCAAGATACTCTTTATGCATAGATTCTTTTGGAATATATCTTTTGTTGTATTCTTCCTGAATGATTACTTCCTCTTCCAGATCGTCTACATCATCAATCTGTTTTTTTGTATCCTCTATACAGTCAAACAGTTCATACTTCTCAAAATATCTCATTATCCAGTGCGTATTGTCTTCCCTCTTGTATAGAAAAGTAAACTCATCCAGCATCTTTGAAGGAGTGTATGGATATCTCCAGTAAGAAGGCCGGACATAGTCCAGCCCCATTTTATCAGTCCAGTCATATGCATCCTGTCTGGATTTTTCCACAAATTCTTTGTGTGCCTGCTCTCCTTGAAATCTGGCTAAACTCTCTCTGTACTGCTGTATGCCTCCTCCGACATACATAGAACGACCCATCACTTCTGATGCAACCGAAGATGATACTGAACCGCAGTAAATGGGTACCTGGTCAACTTTGTTCTTCATTAATGCAGCAATTACACGTTCGTATGAATTCATATTATCTTAACCTTATTTGTATATATCCAGATTTATTTTACCATCCTTAATTTCTATTATCCTGTCTGCTTTTTCCGCAATTTTCCTGTCATGAGTTATAACTATGAATGTCGTCTTGTATTCTTCGTTTATACTCCTTAAAAGTTCATATATTGTTTCTGTAGAATCAGAATCAAGATTTCCTGTTGGCTCATCTGCTAATATCATTTTAGGATCATTCATTAAAGCTCTTGCAATCGCAGTCCTCTGCTGCTGGCCTCCTGACATTTTGGTTGAAGGATTGTTCATTACCTTTTCCAATCCAACAAGCTTCAGTCTTTCTTTAGCCTTATCAATGACTTCTTTAGTTACAGGCTTGTTCTGAATATTGTATGGTATAAGAACATTTTCCAGAGCTGTGAATTCAGGAAGAAGATAGTGAAATTGAAACACAAATCCTATCGTCTTATTTCTGTAGTCAGCCAGTTCATTTGCAGACATATCTGTTATGTTGTTACCGTCAATCAGCACTTGTCCTGATGTAGCTGTGTCTAGAGTTCCTATAATATTCAACAAAGTGCTTTTCCCGCTTCCCGACTGTCCTATGATAGAATTGAATGAACCAGTATCAAAAGCTAAATTTATGTCATACAGTACCTGAGTCTTTATATCTGTGCCATATATTTTATTTACATTTCTTAATTCAAGTATCTTTTTCATAATGTTCTCCATTAGTTATTTCTAATTATATCTATTGCATTGAGTTTTGATGAACGTATTGCAGGCATCAACGCTGCCAGTATAGATGCTGCTACTGCTATAAATCCAGATAGGATGATAAATGAGTAACTGATATACAAATCAACTACCGGTGTTCCATCAGCATTGATAGCAAATTTAGTAAAAGCAAAAGACAATCCTACACCTAATAATATTCCCGCTAAAGCCCCGAAGAATCCAAGTATGAGCCCTTCAAACAGGAATATGTAGCTTGTAGTGGAATTTCTTATTCCCATTGCTTTTAAAATTCCAATCTGTCTGGATTTCTGTATTACTGTAATTGCCAGTATGCTTGCTATACTTATAACAACCGATATTATTACGAATACCTGTATCATTAAACTGGAAATACTCTGACCCTCCAGCCCGCTTAACAAAGATTCATTCTGCTCTTTCCAGTTTACTGCTTTGTATTTGTCACTTCCGATAGTGTTTAAAACATTTAGAGCAATTTCATCTGTTATAAATATTGAATCCTCATTAACCTGCATTTCAATAGATGATATCTTTTCTTCATTTTCAAACATTG
>JAQVAJ010000363.1 GCA_028690885.1 Clostridia bacterium | reverse complement strand
TCAATAATATACTTCATCTTAACATTTTTAAGTTTGTCTGGCATAGGTACGAAATCTAAAAAGTATGCTACTTTTGTGCTGTTTCCTTTTCCAAACGGAACAAGAATTCTCATTCCTGTTTCAAGATAAAGCAACATATCATCAGGAACAAGATAGTTATATATCTTGTCATATGTCCTGGTGGTATTATCAAGTATTACAGCAGCTACTGTCTTATGCTCCATTTTTTAATATGCAACAGCCCATACAACCATATGCTTGGCTTGTTTGCCACAGCAGACACATTTATCTGCAAATTCTTCCTGGTCAAAAGGAATGCATCTGGAAGTAACTCCGGCTTCTTCCTTTAGGCGTTTTTCACATTCTTCATCACCACACCACATAGCTTTCACAAATCCGCCTTTAGTTCCAATTATTTCCTTAAGCTCTTCTATGGTTTCTGCTTTAAAAGTGTTGTTGTCAAGATTCTGTTTAGCTTCAATAAACATATTTTTCTGAATCTCATCAAGAAGATCCTTAACTGTATTTTCTATGTCAGAAAGACTTAAAGGCTGTTTTTCCAATGTATCTCGTCTTACCGACATACACTGACTGTTTTCTATATCTCTAGGACCTATTTCCAGTCTTAAAGGTATACCCTTCATTTCATATTCAGCAAATTTCCAGCCTGGAGACTGGTCAGACACGTCTATGTTTGCTCTAATTCCGGCTTTTTTAAGTCTTTGGAGTAATGCATCTGCTGCATCTATAACTCCTTCTTTATGCTGAGCAACAGGTATTACCATTACCTGTATAGGTGCAACCATAGGGGGAAGCTTTAATCCTGAATCATCTCCATGCGTCATTATAATCCCTCCGATAATCCTGGTTGACATACCCCAGGAAGTTTGGAATGGATTCTTAAGAGTGTTGTCTTTGTCAGTAAATTTAATATCAAACGCTTTAGCAAAACCGTCACCAAAGTAGTGGCTTGTCCCGCTTTGTAATGCTTTTTTGTCATGCATCATGCATTCAATTGTATATGTCTCTTCTGCACCTGCGAATTTCTCTTTTTCTGTCTTTCTTCCTTTAACTACAGGCATTGCAAGATAGTTCTCTGCAAATTCAGCATATATTGCCAGCATTTGCTGAGTTTCTTCCCTTGCTTCTTTAACAGTGGAATGTATAGTATGTCCTTCCTGCCACAAGAATTCCCTGTGTCTTAGAAATGGCCTTGTAGCTTTTTCCCAACGGACTACGGAACACCACTGATTATATTTTTTAGGCAGATCGCGCCATGATGTTATTATATTTTTATAATGATCACAGAAAAGTGTTTCTGATGTAGGTCTTACACAGATTCTTTCTGTCAGTTCCTCTGAACCGCCGTGCGTTACCCATGCTACTTCAGGAGCAAAACCTTCAACATGATCTTTTTCCTTCTGTAAAAGAGACTCAGGTATAAACATTGGCATATAGACATTCTCATGCCCGGTATTTTTAAACATGCTATCAAGAATCTTTTGAATATTTTCCCATAAAGCATAAGCATATGGTCTTAATATTACACAGCCTTTAACTTGAGAATAGTCTATTAGTTCAGCTTTTCTGACTACATCTGTATACCATTTAGCGAAATCTTCTTCTCTTTTGGTAATCTGTTCTACATCTTTCTTTTCTTTTGCCATAAATTATATCTCCTGTTTTTTCTGTTTTTCTTTTATTAAATGTATTTCTTTGATGAAAGTATCCATATCATCAAAGTCTTTGTATACTGAAGCAAATCTTACATATGCAACATAGTCTATGTCAATAAGATGTTCCAGCACTTTATCACCTATTTCTCTTGATGTCACTTCTCTAAGATGCTGTTTGTGAAAGTCCAGCTCTATTGCATTAACCACATTTTCCAGCATAGTTATCGGTACCGGTCTTTTTGCACATGCTATCATAAGCCTGTTTAGCAATTTGGCTTTGTCAAAATTCTGTCTGGACTGGTCTCTTTTAACTACTACAATAGGTTTTCTCTCTATATTCTCATATGTAGTAAATCTTTCTTTGCAGTTTAGGCATTCGCGCCTTCTTCTAATGGCATATCCTTCTTCTGAAGGTCTTGAATCGATTACCTTATCTTCTTCATGTCCGCAATTTGGGCATTTCATGTCTTCCGGCTCCTTTCTTTATAATACAAACAAAAACATGGTCTGTTCATAGAATATGTAAAACTCATATATTCTTGTTAAATTATATTCCATAACGAATTTAATCGCAATGTGCCGTTTTTCACATAAAAATTATGATAATCAATCTATTTTCTGCAGTTTCGCGAATTCCAGTACAAGCCTTTTAACTCCGGCTATATCAAAATCCACTTCAACTATATCCATTCCACCATCATCATATAAATCCTTAATGGAACCTTCACCATATTTTTTATGTATCACTCTGTCACCAATATTATAGTCTGCTTTTTCCATATGGTTACCTGTTTTTGTTGTAAGTCCTGGTATATCCAAAGGTTTTCCGCCCTTGGTTATTGAAACTGTATTGTCAGAAGAGAACATCTTGCCAAATGAGAAAATATTACTATCATCAGATTTATGTTTCTTCTTCCCGCCTTCAATTAACTCATATGGTATCTCTTTTAAAAACCTTGACTGGTCACATGGCTGGGTTTTACCAAACTTAGTCCTTTCCTCAGCATATATGCAGTAGAGCTTCTCCATTGCTCTGGTTATACCTACATAACATAATCTTCTCTCTTCTTCCAGGCCTTCTAAACTTTCAGTTACAGACATGCT
>JAQVAJ010000362.1 GCA_028690885.1 Clostridia bacterium | reverse complement strand
GACCTTTCTGTAAATGTGCCATCCTTATTCAGCAATAACGCCTCATTCTGATTTGTTACAAAAAAGCCAGGAGCTATCGCATTTACTCTTATTCCAACTTTTGAAAAATGTACTGCTAACCATTGAGTGAAGTTAGATATTGCAGCTTTAGCACCAGAATATGCAGGTATTTTGGTCAATGGGGTAAATGCGTTCATTGATGATATATTTATTATCGTTGCACCCTTTTTACCAACCATATCTGATGCAAATACCTGTGTAGGCAGTAAAGTACCTATAAAATTCAAATTAAATACAAATTCCACACCCTTTGGATCAAGATTGAAAAAAGTAACCAGGTCCTCAGCATCCATATCTTCCTTGTAAAGATATTCTTTAGTCGTAGTAGCTTTCGCATTGTTCCCGCCGGCTCCATTTATTAGAATATCGCATGTTCCTAATTTTTCATTTACAACCTGCTTTGCAGCCATAAGACTTTCTTTTTCTAAAACATTAGCTTTCACAGGAATTGATATGCCGCCTTTTTCATTGATTTCATCAGAAATCCTTTTTGCTGCATCATAGTTCAAATCTAGCAAAGCAACTTTTGCTTTTACCGTTGCTAATGCGTCTGCAAACATGGAACATAAAACGCCACCTGCTCCAGTTACAACTACTACCTTGTTCTTTAAATCTATTTTAAATGGCAATTTCATAATTTTCCTCCTTATAAGATATTATTATCAATTTATTATTAAGCATTATATGTAGAAGCGGAAGTGTCACCACCTCTTCCTGTCCAGTTTGTATGGAAGAAAATTCCTCTTTCACTATCTACTCTTTCATATGTATGTGCACCGAAATAGTCGCGCTGCGCCTGTAAAAGATTGGCAGGCAGTCTTTCGCTTCTATATCCATCATAATATGATAAAGCTGCTGCAAATGCAGGAACTGGAACTCCGTTCATCGCACATGATGCAACAATACGTCTTAAGCTCATCTGGCATTCATCAGCTTTCTGTTTAAAGAAAGGATCTAGCAGGAGATTAGGTATTTTCGGATCATTGTCATATGCTTCTTTTATTTTACTTAAGAAAGCAGAACGTATTATACATCCGCCTCTCCACATTAAAGCTATACCTCCGTAATTTAGATTCCAGTCATATGTAACAGCAGCTGCTTTCATAAGCTCATATCCTTGTGCATATGATACAATTTTTGAAAGATACAAAGCTTTTTTCAAGTCTTCAACAAAAGCTGTCTGTTCTTCATTAAATTCTACTTTAGGTCCTGTAAGTATCTTACTTGCATGCACTCTTTGTTCTTTCATTGCTGATAAGCAACGTGCGAAAACTGCTTCTGCTATTAATGTAAGAGGAACTCCTTCATTTAATGCAGATATACCAGTCCATTTTCCAGTACCTTTCTGTCCCGCTGTATCAAGTATCTTTTCTACTAGTGGTTCGCCGTTTTCCTTAACTGCCAATATATCTCTTGTTATTTCAATCAGATAAGAGTCAAGCTCCCCTTCATTCCATTTTGCGAATTCTTCATGCATCATATCTGAATTCATGCCGACAAGCGTCTTCATGATATTATATGCTTCACATATAAGCTCCATATCACCATATTCAATTCCGTTATGTACCATTTTGACGAAATGGCCTGCACCATTCTCGCCTACCCAGTCACAGCACGGAATATCATTCTCAACTTTTGCTGACACAGCCTGAAATATTTTTTTAACATGTGGCCATGCTTCTACTGTACCGCCTGGCATCATTGAAGGTCCTGTAAGGGCACCTTCTTCTCCACCGCTTACACCAGTCCCTATATACATAAGTCCTGCATTTTCCACTTTTTTAGTTCTATCTATAGTGTCGTTATAGTTTGAATTTCCGCCATCTATTATTATATCGCCCTTACTAAGAAGCGGTATTAACTGGTTTATCATATCATCAACAGCAGAACCTGCTTTCACCATCATCATGACTTTTCTTGGTTTTTCAAGATTTGCAACCAGTTCAGCAAGGGTTTTACACCCGATAATATTTTTGCCCTTTGCTCTTGTATTTAAGAATTTATCTACTTTTTCTACTGTCCTGTTATACACAGCTACACTAAAGCCCTTACTCTCCATATTGAGAACCAGATTCTCTCCCATTACGGCAAGACCTATAAGGCCTATATCTGCTTTTTTCATATATTACCTCTTTCTTTAAGGGCACACATAAATACCCGTTTATTTTTCATATAGATTGTATAATACAGACGGGGTTTTGTCTATTGATTACAATCGATTATTCTTTTCTTGATTTGATTGTTTCTTTGTTAAACATATTGTATGCAAACTTAATTATCTGTTTTGCAGATTTGAAAAAGCCTGGGTCCCACTCATAACTGTCAGCATATGACAGACCATATTTTTCTATCATCGGAAGCACTTTTTTTAGTCTTATTGAAAAATCATCATAATTCTTATTCTTTTTCAAAGTCCATCCCGTTTCACTGACAGCTGCAAATCTTGGATAGCACATAGCAGACATTTTTTCTATATTATCAATAAATTCAGTCCAAATAGGAGTTTCAACTCCTATAATATTTTTTCTGTAACCTTCCTCAAGCGTTTCCTTAATTGGATTATATTCATAAGTCTTTTTTAGAGGAGTCATGCCTAATGGATAATCCGTATAATAGTGAAAGAAATCGGAAACTATGATTTTACCGCCTGAACTTGCTCTAAGTAAACATTCATCATTCTTCTCTCGCCAGTTTTGAACAGTTATACCCTTTTCCAGATTAT
>JAQVAJ010000012.1 GCA_028690885.1 Clostridia bacterium | reverse complement strand
ATTTGCCTTACACTATATATAACGAAAAAACTGGCCTTATGGGTGACAACTTTTTGAAAATATTTTTAAAAAAGTTATTTTTCTTCAGATAAGCTTTCCGCAATATGAATTAATTCCTCATATGAAATAGAAGTTGTGCAATTTATGGAGAACTTATATATCCCATTTTCCCATATGATGATCTGCATATTCCATTTTGTTAAATAAATAGCTTTATATGTACCGACCATTACATATTCATATGAAGCATCTTCAGTATCTATTGTCATATTTGCGTTGTACAGAATGCCCTGATTGAAAATTATCTCTTCATTGTCTTTATTACGCCAGATGAGCTTACGGTTCAATGAAATTTCTTCCATCGATAAAAAAGTGTATCCCTCAGGTATGGCAGTAATTATATATTTTTGTTCGATTGTTCTGGGCAAATCAAGCTCGGTATCGTTGCCAAAAAAGATATTTGTATATTTCTCATATATCGTAATGATAAACTGGACAACAGGTTCTCTTATAGCCTTTATACTCATTGAGAAACCTAGTAATACAAGGATTGCTACGACAATAATAGCTGCTCTTTTAAGTGAGGTGTTAATAAAATGCCAATATCCTCTTCTACTGGACTTTATTAACTTTTTCATCTTAAGTTCAAACTTTTCAGAAGGAGTCCATATAATCTCAGAATCAGGAGGTATTTGTGATAATCTGATTTTTTCCGCTTCTATAAATGCATCACGTAAGGTATATTTTATTTCTTTCATTTTACTATACCTTCTTTCCGTATACGTTCTACAAGCAGTTTCTTACCTCTGACAACCTGTTTTTTTATTGTTGATTCCTTTTTTGAAAAGAGAGATGCGATCTCTCTTGTGCTGAGGGAATCCACATAATGCATATAAAGAACATCCCTGTATGTATCAGGCAGATTGGTGATAATAGAGACTATGCTTTGGAAATTTTCCTCAGAAGTAATAGTGTCCAGTATATCTGTAGTATCGTCAAAATGTAAATCTTCGTCTATATCAATATATTTAATCCTCTTTTTCTGTCTTGACAAATCTATAGCGGCATTTCTGGCAATTGTAATAACATAAGACAATGTGTTGTTTGAATATGCATCATTAATCATCTCTATATTATTTGCTATAGATAAAAAAGCATTGTGTACAGCATCTTCCGCTTCATGCTCGTCATGCAGGACATTATTAGCAGTAAAAAACATTTTTTTACAATAGAGGATATATAGTATCTCAAACTTTTTTCTATCATTTTCATTATTTATCAAAGCTAAAAAAATAAACATTATTCCTCCATGTACAAAATTCATATAACATGAATTAAGACTGTATCGGTATAATATGTAAAAACGATATGTGTATATTATCATAAATCAGATATAAAAACCATATGACAATATGTAATTTTTGCAACGAATGGATTGATGCCCTTTTTCTAACAATTTTAAGGTATCATTCCTGTATGTAATTGAGCTCATATGATCCAATGATACATATATCCTGCAGTTCCTGAATCAGTTTAAGTAATTCATTGACTCCGGTTCCAACCTTTCACAAACTCAGTCTTAACTATCTTGAATGTTGCTTCAGTAACCACATTGTCATATGGGCTGCCTTTCCTGCTTAATACTCTTTCTATTCCGAACGCTTCAAGAGTTTCCTCTATCACGTTGTTCTTGAACTTGCTGCCTCTGTCAGTGTGGAATATCTGTATGCCTGACAGGTTCCCTTTGACCATTGAGAGTGCTTTGAACACGAGCTTTGAATCTTTGTTTGCTCCCGTGAGGTATCCTATGATCTCCCTGTTGTAACGGTCCACCAGTACGCATATGTAGTTCCATCTCATCCCGACCCCAACATATGTCAAATCACTTACTACCCTAAACTTTTATGCTACCATGCTACCCTATAGAACAACTGAAGAATTTAAGCGTCGCATATGCGGCGCTTTTCTTTTAGTTGTCAGGGTTTTCAGTATTTTATGTTGACGCATATGCATGTATATGGTAGTATAAATATGGTAGCATATGCTACCATATTTAGCAGGAGGATTCCCATGATATATGAAGAGATAACTGTTCCCATTCCACAGAGAAAACGGATCCGCAAATCCGGCGGCCCAAAGTATGTTTATGAAGTACTGGCAAGAAAGGGCAGATATTCAGATAAGGATGTTGTTTCCTTTGTCGGAGTGCAGATAGACGATGAGTTTATGCATCCGAATGAGAAGTATTTCGAACTGCATCCGGAAAGGGATTCTGAAAAGCCTCTTGATGAAGTTACTCAATTTGACAAGCAAGTGCACTTAGGAGCGCCGCTTGTACTAAGAAAGATAGCAAAGCGTGAAGGATTAGATACAGCCCTCAAAGAGTCCTTCCCCGGATATGATGAACTTATGATGACGCTGTTAGAATATTATCTTTTCAGAAGGGAATCAGCATCGCAGCTATACAGGTATTACCTATATGACCACTATAGTGAGCTTAACTACATTCCAAGCGAATCCAAACTGTCCAGATTCTTCACAGAGTACTTAAGCCACGAGAGGATAAGCGTCTTTCTTGAGAAGTGGATGGAATACAGATGCAGCAGGCTCCCGAACGGATCTGCAATTGACATCGCGTTTGATTCTACGAGCTTCAATATTTCCTCTGGACATGTACTTTCTGCTGAATATGGGAAAGCGAAGGTTGACGAAGGACTCCCCCAGGTCAATGTCGCATATTTCCTTGACCGCAAAAGCGGCATACCTATATATTTCGACCTTTATTACGGATCGATAATTGACATGTCCCATTGCCAGGTCGCATTGGAGAAGATAAAAGCGGTAAAACATGATTTGAAGGGTTCTTTCGTCATGGACAGAGGGTACTTCTGCAGTGAGAACATTGAATACATGAGCGATAGCGGCTACCTGTTTATGTGCATGGGCAAAGCAGGCAGAATGCTTGACAAGCTTATTGCAGCCAATCCCCGGGATAAACTGTGCATGGCGCAGAATAGAATCTACAACACCATCTATGGCTTGAAATTCAAGGGAAAACCTTTTGAGAAAAGCAGAAACGAATACTTCCTGTACCTTTATTACAACGAAGGCGATGTAGCAACGCTTGCAGCGGCAAAGCAGGATTCGATAGAATATATATCAAATCACCTTGCAGGCAAAAAGGATGATAAGAGGAGAATCCGAAACACCTACGAGAAGATGATCAATATTGCTGTCGATGAAGATGACGTCATAACTGAGTCGTCAATAAGGTATGAATATCTCGATAACTACAGGAAAGAGTGCGGATACTTCTGGATCATCTCAAATGAAGACTTATCCCCTGATGATGTTCTGACTTCTTACAGGCACAGGGATATGATAGAAAAGCAGTTCATGTATGCGAAAAGCGGCGCTGACCTTAACAAGACATATTCCAGTGATGATGCTGCTTTTGAAGCGAAATCCTTCATGGGATTCCTTTCATCCATATTAAGAGCAGCATTGACTGTCGGCATCAGGCCTTATGTCTTACAGTATTCATCTGAAACGAGTCAGACAGTGCTATGTGAATTGGACAAGATCAAAGCAGAATACATTAAAAGCACATATGTTTTAAGATATGCGCTTACATCAAGGCAAAAACAATTATTAAGCCTGTTCGATATGAATACTGGAGATGTCACCGATATGGTTAAGACCCTTGATTTTACCCGTAAAGAACTCAATCCTTAGTGCATGGTAACATGGTAGCATAAAAGTTTAGGTACTACGGTACTCCTGTAAGGGTGGTTATTGAAGTCCCTCTGAAGCATATTGGCTGTCTCTGCATCATTGCAGGTGTTTCTCTGAGGCCTATATTTCGCTACAGTGTACCTGGATACAAGGCTTTCCATCTTCATTATCAAGCTTATCCACCTTCTTGATGTCACTATACCTTTTCTCCTGAGTTCAGCCTTTATCGTCCTCGTGCTGTAATTGCTGCTGCTAGCAATTGCTGGATATTTATAGTGTTAGTAATACTCGAAAGAGCTGTGAAAACCAGTATAGGAGGTCTTGTAGAGCGAATGGCAAGCAGCTCATGTCCCTGTTTTGTTCCACCGGAGAAAATAGCGTATTGCACTCATTCGTCGGATATGGAATACATATTTAGGGAGATGAAGAGGTTCCATGTCAAACCGGTGAGGATTTAGAAGGAGTACAAGGACAGGAATATAGAATACAACATATATATCCAGTCTTCGAGAGATGCAGTGTATTTGAGAAAGGTACAACATAACCATACACGGTGAGCATACTGCAAGTTAGAAAGTCGAAATGGAGTGAACTGACAGCCCAAAACATATTAGGATTCAGACAACAGGAGCACCTTGAGGCCAATATGTTCGTTGCGGTATTACCTGCAAACAATTACCTTCTCTATTATACCTTTGGGAACCAGAAGGAACAGAGCTGGATAAAAAGGCTTGTAAGGGTGCATGAGTACTTCCAGGAGGTTCCAAGGGTTACCATCTCGGATAATGTGAAAATCGTAATTACTGAGGTAGATTTATTTATTATGCAATTAACAAAGTTTACCTGGAATTTGTTAAATACTATTAGATGACAATGATAACGACAAGGTCAAGTAGTCATCATGAGGTGGGTTAGACTAGAATGCGTTCTAGAACATATCAAGATAGATAATAACCTCAGTCCGTAACAGGCAGTTCTTCGGAATCAGCGTTATAAAAGATGTTATTAAAAGTTGAATTAGTAAAGCATGTTGAACAGCATTTCCGGTAAATACTGGGAACAGAAGGGTGGTATATGAAGAGATAGATAAACCATGCCTGTAGTTTCTGTATAAAGCACGTATGAGTATGCGGTCTGGCAGGAAGCGAGGATCAGTTCAACTGTCATGTCGAATATGGACGCAAATTCTACAGCGTAAATTATATTATATGAATAGAGCATTTAATTACCGATAATGGGCAGAATGGTCAAAATATTCATCGATAACAAACGTAGCAATACATAAGTGCGATTACTAGAAATACAGAAGCTATTGGACACCTAATTTTTATGTCCGATTATATGTATCAAATACAAATTGAATGTGTAAAATAATTATTATACCTGTATTAAGTATATATATCTTCAATTTGGTACAATTCATTCTGGAAAAAACAGGATGTAACCGCAAAGTTTCTACTTTTTAAGGTTCTTTACTTCTTTCCGTGAAATAAGCATACAGGCGATATAATTCAGATAGAAAGAGAGGCTGAGATGGAACCTGTATTCAACTTCGTGGAGATGTTCGAAAGGTCCATAGGATTGAAGGAGCCATGGAAAGTGACCAGGGCGGAATTCGATGAGAAGGACAAGAGCGTGCATGTATATATAGAGGCAAAGAAGACATCAAAGTACCCGTGTCCTGAATGCCACAAGATGTGCAAAAGATACGACAATGAGGATGAGGAAAGAATATGGAGGCATGCGGACGTTGTGCTTTATCCATGCTACATACACTGCAGGAGGCCTAGGGTTGAATGCGGGGAGCACGGCATAAAGGTTACAGATGCGCCGTGGTCGAGGAAGGGTTCAAGGAACACTCTTCTGTTCGAAGGGTATGCTATGATGCTTGCCCAGATGTCTACTTTTGAAGAAGCGAGGAAGGCTTTTGTTAATGTCAATATAAATTAGTGCAAAAAGTGGAAAATAAAAGTGACCACTTTCTTTACTGCCTTTCTTGTTCAACATCATTTGAGGATATTGCATTCCTCGTCCTGTAAGACCTTCCAGTGATCTTGATTATGTGGGAATGGTGAAGCAGCCTGTCAAGGATCGCATTTGCTATCGTAGGGTCCCCGAAAACCTCGCCCCATTCCCCAAAAGGCTTGTTGGTGGTTATTATCGTGGAGTTCTTCTCGTACCTCATATTGACCAGCTGGAAGAACATGTTAGCCGAATTAGGGTCAATAGGAAGGTATCCTATCTCATCTATGATAAGCACCCTGTATTTGCTGTAATGCCTGAGCCTCTGATGCAGCCTGTTCTCCATGTGGGCTTTCTTCAGGCTTGCCAGAAGGTCATTGCATGTGGTGAAGTATATGGAATACCTCTCCTTGGCGCATTCTATCCCTATAGAGGTCGCAAGGTGGGTCTTGCCGACGCCTGATGTCCCTAGGAATATTATGTTCTCCTTCTGCCCGATGAATCTGAAGTCCGAGAACCCGCGTATCCTCCCCTCGTTCACGCACGGCTGGAAGGAGAAGTCGAAATCGTCGAATCCCTTTATGAACGGGAAATTCGCCACGGTTATGCACGAATGCTCCGCACGCTCCTTCCTGAACCTGATTTCCGCGTCCGTCAAGGCCAGCAGAGAGTCCACATAAGCGATCTCCCTGCTGTTCACCGCGTCTATGCTCTGGCCCAGATTGTCTTTGAAGGTGCTAAGCCCTAGCTTTTCAAGATTGCCTGTCAGCCTGTTGTAGTTAGACATCCCTTTCACCCCCTATGCCGTCGAGCAGCGTCAGGTTTTCCGAGACCATCCTCTTGAGGACGGAATCGTCCATGCCCCACATAGAGCTCCTCATAATGCCCTCATAGTCGCCCCTGTCATAATTCATCCTCTTTCCGCATATCGGGTGCGTCTGGATGAGCTTTCCTGTATAATATATGCTGAGCATCCCGCCTTCAGCCTTTAACTGGACGGTCTTGCTTATGTATTCCATAGGGACGGAGTACCTGCACCCCTTGAACGTGACGAGTGACTCGCAAGTGACTTTTGCCGGTGTCCTCTGGTCCCGATGCCAGTCGAACACCCTCTCGTTCGGGAGCTCCTGCAGGTGCTCCTTCTCCTTCTCGTAAAGAAGGGAAGGCGGAGCCATCGTCGTGCCGTTAGGCTTTCGGTTCGCCTCTTCCTCTATCTCCCTTATCACCCTTATCAGGTCCTGCTCGTCTTCGAATTCCCCGTCGTATGGCTTTAGCCAGTTGAGGAACCTGTTCTTGGATTCCACCTTGCCCTTCGTGAACGGGGATCTGGGCCTGCATCTTCTGATCCGGAATCCGAAATCCTTAGCGAACTGCCTCATGTCCTCCGACAGCCTGCCATTAGTGGCTATAGAGGACATATTGTCTGTAAGAGCCTCTTCAGGCACTCCTCCCAGCCTCCTGAAAGTCTCCATAAGGCATGCCTTGACATCCTGGCGGGTCATAGTCCTCGAATACTCGAACACATGCATCCTGGAGCATGACAGGACGCTGGTAAGCACATTGAACTCGAAAAGCTCCCCATGCCTGCTGGTCATCTTCATGTCTTCCTTCCAGTCGAACTGCATCTGGTATCCGTAAGGGGTTTCGAACCTCGGATGCGCGTCCGCTTCCTTCTGCTTCTTCAGCCCGTGCTTCTCCACATATTTCCTGAAGTTCGACTCGCTGCCTATCTCCTCATGCTTTTTGCGCAAGTACTGGTATACGCTGGATATGAAGACTCCATCAACATTGATCTTCTCTGATATCTCGTCCCTGTACCTGTCAAGCCTGGATGCCTTCTTCCTCGTTTTTGCCTTCCCCTGATATCCGCTGTCGTATTTCCTGACCGTATTCCTCGACACGCTGTGTTTCCTGGAGAGGGCGCTGTAGTTTGGTTTTAATCCTGTCATCTTTAAAATCCATAAATCCTTTCTTAATTCCTTCATTCCGGCATTCCTTTTTTTTTGAAAATCATACCAGACTGTAATCAATACTGATCAGATTTATTTTCCAGATTTCGCTCATTTTTATATTATCATTAACAGCTTTGAAGATAAGCAGGACGGCGATAATGCACATAGTCAGATACTGGGTGGATAAGGCTGTCAGGGAGACAGATTTATCTGAAGTTGAAAGATTAAGCATAGATGAGACATCGTTCAGGAAAGGCCAGAGCTATGTGACAGTCATAGGCGATCCGGAAAGAAGATGCGTAATAGGCGTGGAAAACGGGAGGGATGCTGAAGCTGTAGTCAGATTCTCATACGAATTCGACTCAAAAGGCGGAGAAAGCGGCAATATCAGCCATATAAGCATGGATATGTCAAAAGCATACAAGGCAGGATGCGCTGAATGCTTCCCGTATGCAAAGACTGTATATGACAAGTTCCATGTCAAGAAGCTGATACTGGACGGCATGGATGAAGTAAGGAAGGAAGAGCAAGGGAAGAAAAGCAGGAACTGGAAATGGATGGGGAGCAAGCTTTTAATGATACCGCAAAGCCGTATGACGAAGGACCAGGAGCAGGCGAAGGATAATATATGCAGATCATATCCTAAGACCGGAAGGGCTTACAGGATGGTCCAGATGTTTGACGAGGTGTATAGAAATATCAATACCCAAAAGGCTGAGGAGGAGTTTGACAAGCTGACAAGCTGGATGATGCACAGCAGGTTGGAGCCGATGAAGAAAGTGGCAAGATCATTCAGGAAGAACAAGGAAGAGATATTGGAGTATTTTGAGAACAGATATACTAACGCTTTTGCAGAAGGTATGAACAGTATGATACAGACAGCTAAGAGGAAAGCGAGAGGCTTCAGGCTGTACGAGAGCTTCAGGACAGCGATATTCATATGCGTAGGGAAACTGCAGCTTTCATATCCGAATCCGTTCCCATTGTAACTTTTCACAGAAAGAAGTAAAGAACCCTTTTTAAATTAGTTGAGTTTCCGTGTTTTGTATTAGGAAGCGATTATTTGGTTTCAATTTTATGAAGTAAACTGTTAAATTGTATTTAATATTCCTTCTTTATCAATTTTAGCAAAAATGGGTTCACTTAATAGTCGTTTTATCAATATTCTATTTAGTTGTCTTTTTCTCAGCATATGAAATTGAATTCAAGTTGCCGGTTACGTTCAGTACGACGAATGTTCTTCCATTCTTCAATTCCTGTTTTAGCATAAGCCAAGGTCGTAGAGATCCCGTTTGCTATCTGATAACAGTAGAACAAGACTTTGCCTCGTATTGAATTAGAGTTTCTTATCATCTTATTTGAAAGCCTGTTGCCATTTACTTTGTCCGCCAACAAACCTATGAATTCCAAAACATATGTTAGAAGCTGGTTCAGGTTATTGATTGCCTTCAAGTCTCTAACTCTGAAGTTCTCAAAATCATACTCCTGCTTTTTAAAACGAAAGTACTCCTCTATGCGCCAGCGTGATAAGTAAAAGCGCAGGATGTCTTCAGCATCGGCTTTGGATAAAATCCGTTTATTGGTAGCCAGCATCATAGGCTGGCTGCCTAATCCATATACTAAAAGCAGACGCATATTTTTCTTAGCTGCAGTTATTTGAACATTAAGATGACTTATGTAGCATTCCTTTTCTTGCCCTTGGAACAATACAGTAGTCTTTATCTTGCCTTTTCTTGAATCTCTCAGTGTAGTGGACTTATGCAATCTGCCCTTGTAAAACAGTTTTCTCCGCTCTGTAAGGCGAATAACGAAATCCTGGTCCTTCATATACATATACTTGAACAGTTCATTCATGTCATAGCCTCGATCAAAAACAAAGGTAGCCTTCCTGCCGAGTGTGGCAATAACTTCATAAAGTCCTTGATAGGTTACAGTATTTGTTGAGCGGTATTGCATATCTGTAGAGGAATGAATATGTGAAAACAGGCTTATGGGTTGCTTTTTGTCTTGTGTAACAGCAACCATTTCAGTAATCATATAGCCTTTTTCATAGTCCTTTTAAATGCTTGAGCCATCTCTGACCATGCCCAATGATTCGAAATGCAAGCCATGAGGCTTTATTACATCGCTATCATCAACCAGGATGACTGGTGATTCTCCAAGTGCTTTATTTACTTGATTGTTGTAATTGGTTTTAATGGTTGGGCTTAAGTCATTCACTAGATTATTACTTAGCCGTTCTATGGTATTAATCTATTTAATAGGCTCTATCAAAGCATCTGATATATTAGAGAGCAGCACGCTTTTGGACTTAACTAATCCATAAACCATATCCTGAACGAATTTAGTTTGCACCTGTCCAGCATCTTTAGTTAATTTATTACAAAAGCTTATTATTTTGCGTTTGATTCCATAGGTATCTGTGGTAGAATTAGTCATGTGAGGTGCCGCCGGTTTTTGTTTAGTGTGATAATTTTTTTACAATTCTATTATACCAAAAATCGAGAGGCATTTCCTTATTTAAGGCCATTTTCATTAGGTTATTGACAGATTAATTACAGTTTTATTTATATGCAAGATAAAATACGGAAACTCAAATTTTTAAATTAGTGTTGACTTTATGCTAATAATATGTTAACTTAAAACAATGTTATAAAAAATTCATAATATATCGAGTACAGCGAGATTGTACAGATAGAAGATGAAGGTCATATAAATTTAGTTGATATATATTATTTGTATAAATATATAATAAAAAATATACGTTTTTGAGGACTATTACAGATGCCTGTGCTACTAGATTCAAAATCAAATTACTATGTTTTGTATGTTACAACAGGGAAGGAAGAGTATATATGCAACATAATTAAAAAACGTTTTGGATCTCATGCTTTTGAACCTTTTTCTTTTAAAAAAAATGTAAGCATCAAGAAAGGTAATAAATATAAAAAAATAACAAAAGTACTATTTCCTGGGTATATAATAATAAAATCTCCTTTACCAGAAATATGCTTCATCGATGAAATAATTTGTTTTGTAAGAAATACGAATGATATCATTAAAATTCTAAATTATGGAACAAGTGAGAAATTTGCCATAAATGAAGAGGAAATCGCATGTTTTTTAAGTTTATGTAATAGGGATTATTGTATAGAGTATTCAAAAGGATTAATTGAAGGGGATACAGTAATAATTATTGATGGTCCTTTAATGGGATATGAAAGTAAAATCACTGGTATAAACAAGCAGAAACACAAAGTGTCAGTAGAGTTGGTTATGATGGCTGAACTTAGAACAGTTACACTTGAGTTAGAATTAATCAGGAAAGTGGACTAAATTGTTTTCATAAACGTAAACGTTATAAAACATTATTAATGTATTTGTTTAACATAGTACACAACACTTACTAAATTATTATGTGAAAGCAGATTTATGCATTGAATGTATAGAAGAATTAAATAAAGACATATAATAGATGTTGGATGATTAACTGCTTGGAAATGGTATTGTTGGGTAAAGTATACAAATTAAATATGTCGATTTGTAACGAGTTTAAAGAAGGAATACATGGTTGGCATAATATTATGTGCTGGTAAAGGAAGCAGAATATCGAATTTGGATTGCCCAAATAAATGTTTACTCAAATTCCAAGGCATTTCATTGCTTCAAAGAACACTATCCTATATGAATAGTATTAATGAAATATCAAGAGTTATTATTGTAGTAAACCACAATAAAGATGATGTTATAACGGAAGCACGAAAAAGTACATTCAAGGAACTAATTATTATTGAACAGAAAAATTTGAATGGTATCGTAGGCGCGATAGAGAAATGCATACCAGCAATCAACACTGATGATTTTATGCTTATGTTAGGTGATGAATATTATGATAACCCTAAATATGAGGATTTTATTTCATATTTTGCTAACTCAAAATTAAGTATACTAGTCGGAGTTGTTTATGTTTATGAAAAAAGCAGAATAAGCAACACATATAGTATTCACACAAAAGGCGCAAAGCTAATTTACTTCGAAGAAAAACCAAAGAATGTCAGCAATAATATAATGGGTACTGGAACAATATTATTTAGAAATACGATTTTAACATATATAAATAGGGTTGAAGTCAATAAACAAAGAAAAGAAAGGGATCTAGTTGATCTCCTAAATATATCACTAAAAGATAATAAATCAGTACAGATGTATGAGATAAGCAAATATTATTTCAATGTTAATGATAATTATGAAATTGAAAATCTAAATACATATTTAATAAACAGAGAGGGAAAAATTTAAATGGGTAAATGCGTTTATTTTTCATATATGCATTATGGTCATATAATGCCTAATCTAGAAATGTTAAGGGAATTGTCTTTGAAGGGCGAAAAAATTATATGTTATTCCAGCAACATGTATAGTCATTTATTTCGTGGATTTGATTGTGAATTCAGAGAATATAATAACCTGAATGACATATATAATATGTTTTGTATGGGTTATCCAGTAAATTCATTTGTTCAAGACGACTTGCTCCAAAGAGTATTAGTTACCGCATTGTTTTTTATACAAACACTCGACAGAGAGAGGGTTATAACGCAATTTTATGTAGAATTGTTGAGGGAAGAAAGCATTGATTATATTATTTATGATTTTGCCGCATTCTGGGGAAAATTTATAGCAAAAGATTTGGGAGTAAAAAGTATATGCTGCTTTGAGATTCCGGTATTTCCTAAAAATATATATGACATTGATATTAAACATTTTTTGGCATATTATGATTTTAGATATTTATTAAGAGATCAAGTATTTATGAAGCCTGATAAAATTGATGATAGTACTGCTTCTGAACTATATAAAATTCTTAAGTCATATTTTTATTTATTGAGTAAAAAAGGTTATGACGATTTTGTAAGTATGCATAAGTCTGATTTTTTAAACATTGTACATATACCAAAGGAACTTCAAGCTTATGCTGAAGAGCTTGATACAACTTATAAATTTATCGGATATAAAGTGTCGAAGAACGATAACACGAATATAGATAGGGGTAAGTGCATATATATTTCTCAAGGTACCGTTTTTACACAAAAGCATATGCCTTTCGTGCAGAAAAG
>JAQVAJ010000361.1 GCA_028690885.1 Clostridia bacterium | reverse complement strand
GAAAATGGATAATGCTTTAAATGCTGGAGTTGAGGTAAACGGATATAAACCTGTCACACTGGAAGAGTTAATAACCAACAATGTTAAATTCAAAGAATCTGATAACTCTGTATCTTTGTAATAATAGAAATACTTATCTTATATTAAATTTAATATCAGTTACCTCTAGCTGTTCCAAAAAGCCAATATTCCCTCAATAACATTAATTAAGTCAGCGTTCCTTAAAGGTGTTTCATTTTTTATTGATAATAACTGTAAGGGATTAACTAAATCTCTAAATAAAGATAACTCGAACCAATTTGAGGGAAGCTTTTTATCTGCATATGCATTATATATTTTCTCAAATAAATGGATATCCTCATTACTGAAAAATGTACGATATCTGAAAAACTGTCCAATATCCGCTAAAGTATGTCCCCACCATGATGCTTCCCAGTCTATAAAGTAAATACTTCTATTTTCGTCTACAAGCATATTTAATGGCCGGAAGTCACCATGAATAAATGATTTATAGCTATCTATTTGTGATATCAACTTGTATTTATCTGTTACAAGCCTTTGTATTCTCTTACAAAGATTCAAACCTATCCTATCTCTTACTGTCGGGTTATCTAAAAATACTTGATACCAGATTTCATAGGGCGGTACGTCCAGCGTTTTTAGCTTATTTGTTTCTTCTTTTGGTGTATTATGTATAATTGCAGCAGCCTTTGCTACTTGTTCAAGAAAAATTTTATCGCATTTTCTGTTATCAATAATATGTTTTTGCAAAGAAACACCACTTATATACTGATATATATGATAGGCATATTCACCTTTTGTTTTATTGAAAAACAAATCTGGGACATTAATCCTCTTTTTTACTATTTCAAATGCAGTAATTTCATTATTAAAACTATGTTTATCAGATATTCTTAGTAAATATTTACCTTTACTTGTGTTTACAACATAGTTGCTATTCCTGCATCCGCTCTGAATAGGAGAAAAATCAATGATTAAAATATCCTTCTTATACTCAGAAAAAATATTCACTATTTCATCAACATCTATATCTAAAATCGGTTTTGAACGTTCCCAGTCTAAGTCATGCATTCTATATGCTCCATTGTGTAAGTATATATTATATGGTTAACGAGGACAATAAATTGACTTATTTGAAATGATTTCTGAAAGTAATAAAGTATTAATTATCTGAAAACAAAAAGATCCGAAACCTTTAATTGTGTCACGGATCTTAATTTGGCGGAGAGACAGGGATTCGAACCCTGGTTACTATTCCTAGTAAACACGATTTCCAGTCGTGCGCCTTAGACCAGCTCAGCCATCTCTCCAAGCGCACATCATATTTTATACACGGGCTTATGATATGTCAATGAAATATTACGAGTAATAGTAATCCGTTAACTTTTGGGAACACTTTTCTAGTAGCTCTTTGTCATATTTATTTAGATGAGTAAGAACTGTGTACTTAGTTGTGCTCATGATGTGGCCATATATTATACTGTCTTTAAATATATCTTCAGGAATGCCTAATGCTTTAGGGTTTGTTTCGCAGCCCGCATTCTTTAATATTTCTTCTATCTTTTCAGTTTCTATATCCATGACTTTTATTGGAAGCTTATCTTTTACAATATCATAAAGTCTGCAGATAACGCATAATGCTACGCCGACAGAATTTCCATGTAAAGGGTGTTCCCATCCTCTTTTTATGAATTCAACATCCCAGTAATGCACAAGATGATGCTCCGCTCCTGAACCAGGTCTTGTATTAGTATACATACCCATGGCTATTCCTGAAAGTATAAGCGCTTCCATTATATTTTCCACTGCTTTTTTATCTCTTTGTTTTAAAAGAGCAGCACTGTCTGAACATTTGTCAGCAGCTTTCCATATAAGCCCGGCTATTTCGTCGCAGTAATGCTCTTTATTAAGATCCCTTGAAAATCTCCACTCCCTTACCGCATTGTACTTTGACAATACATCACCAAATCCTGCTGTAAGCATGGTATATGGTGCATTTTTTAATATATTTATGTCTGCAAAAATTCCTATAGGGACCTGCCCGGGACAGCTTTCCTTAAGATTATTTATAATTAGTGCTGATGTAATTGAAGCATATCCGTCCATAGATGGAGCAGTTCCTATAACTACATACTTTTTTCCTAAATGATAAGAGATATTTCTTACTATATCATTAACAACTCCGCTTCCTACTGCTACAAAGAAGTCAATTTCTAACGGCATCCTTATTAAAGTTTCCCCAATTGTACTTTCATTAGGTACAACAGCAACATCATTTTTCTGAGGAATAATATAGCTTAGGGTGTCTTTGTTCTTTTCTTTTAGTTTTTCAAACACCCTTCCTCCGGCTATTTTGAATGTAATCTCATCAGATATTACCATTATCCTTCCTTTTGCTTTTTCAAGAATGAATTTGATAGCTTCTTCTATTCCGTTTTCTGAGATCTCTATTCTTTCCATTCCAGGGTCATGTACAAGCCCGCATTCACATGGATATGTGTTTTTAATTAATTCCTTAATTTCCAAATCTTTAAATTGCATACTCACCTCTAGTTTATCAATTTCAATAATTCATATAGTCCGAATCCCATAAAGTTACCGATAGCATAACCTAAAAGTCCAGTCGCTATACCTATAAGTATTACACCTTCGTTCTTAATCGCCTTAGCAGTCGGTATTATAAATGCCGGTCCAAATATTCCTGCAATAGAAGTAATGATAATGGTATCAACATCAATCTTAAACAACAAGGATATAATGAAATGTAAAAGCATTGTTGCAAAAAGAACAA
>JAQVAJ010000360.1 GCA_028690885.1 Clostridia bacterium | reverse complement strand
ATTGTTTGGTGTCTAAAGCTTCTTCTATATGCTTTCTGAATATGCCGTCTTCGTAAAAATCAAACCCTACATATCTTCTGGAAAAACAACATGCTTTATATGCAAAACTTATTTCTTCTGCATCAGTGTAGAAATCCATGCAAATACCTGCCGTATCACGCGATCTGTCTTCTGCAGCTGCTGATTTGTTCTTATAATATTCTAACTGCTTTTCAGTAAATCTAATGGCAAGGTAACTTTCATCATTCTTAATTATCTTATATGCGTTTTTAAATATACATTTATACATTATTATCTCTTAATTCTTTGTTCTTTAAAATACTCTAAAGCTGCAGCAGTTGCAGGAAATAGCACTTCTCCTTTAGATAAAACATGAGAAATAGTCCCGCTAAGACTCATTTCTATTGCCATGTTAAGGTCGGTGTTCATGGCCTTTCTTATCTTTCCAACATTTTTATATGTCCTTCCTTTTTCAGCAGCATCAGAGATAAATATTATCTTTTCCATTAATCCCATACCAGCTCTGCCGAAAGTATGATAATAAATCGCATAAAGGATTTCCTCATCATCTATGTCATAATTTTCATATGCTATCACTGCTGCACATGGTCCGTGAAGTATATTTTTATTATGGTATTCCTCGTCTATAAAGATGTCTGCCGATTCTAGAAGCGCAACCATCTCATCTACTTCCATATCTTTAGCTATATCATGTAAAAGGGCCGCAGTATATGCTTTTTCAACATCAGCATTATATTTCTCAGCAAGCTTAACTGCAAGTTCGATAACATTTTGAATATGTTCGTATCTTTCTTCGCTGTAACGGCTTATTATATCCTTTTTTGCTTTCTCACTTATATATCCCATTTTCCTTTATATACCTATACACTCTCTTGTCAAGCATCCACTCTATTGAGTCATCACCTTCTACTATAGCTTTCCGTATTACGCTAGATGATATTTCAGACACGCTTCTTATGTCAAATATAATGTTGGCATTGTAATCTTTCTTTAGGATATCAATTCTCTCATGAATCTGCTTTCTAGTAAAGCCTTCCCTTTCAAAAACTAAAAAAGAGCACAATTTGAAAACTTCTTCATGTTCTTTCCATGTTGTTAACTGAAATAGCGTATCTGCTCCGATAATATATACAATTTCGTCAAAAGCAGGATACTCTTCTTTAACCTGTCTTAGTGTATCTATAGTGTATGTGGTTGTTTTTCTTTTAAGTTCAATATCAGAAGCTATAAGCCTTTCATACCCGTCCAAAGCCAGACAAAGCAACATGTATCTTATACTGTCTTCAGTTATACTGTCATGATCTTTATGAGGAGGTTTAGTGCAAGGAGTTAAAAGTACATATTCGCAGTAATCCAGAGCATATTTTGCCATCTGGAGATGTGCTTTATGTACAGGGTCGAATGTTGCTCCTAATATACCTAGTTTCATTTTTTACCTATATCTCTCCTAAAGTGCATATCTTTAAAGTTTATCTTTTCAATATTATTGTATACTTTTGCAACTGCATCTTCAACATTATCAGCTGTTGCAGTAAGACAAAGTACTCTTCCCCCGTTAGTAACAATATTTCCATCTTTTATAGCTGTTCCCATATGATATACAGTTATACCGTTATTTTGAACTTCATCAATACCGGTTATTTTAAATCCTTTAATATATTCTTTTGGATATCCACCGCTTGCTAACACTATAGTAGCACTTGCTTTGTTTTCCCAAATAATATCAATCTTATCAAGAGTTTCATCTATTATTGCATTGAAAATATCATATAAATCAGTTTTAAGTAAGGGTAGAAGAGCCTGTGTTTCAGGATCTCCAAATCTCGCATTATATTCAATAACCTTAGGTCCATCTTTTGTAAGCATCATTTGAAAATATATTACGCCTTTAAAATTACGGTCTTCTTTTTTCATAGCTTTAATTGTCGGATAGAATATATTGTTTATACAGTAATCTTCGATATCTTTAGTATAGTGACGGCTTGGGCTAAAAGCACCCATTCCACCAGTGTTTAATCCCTTGTCGTCATCTAAAGCTCTTTTGTGATCCTGACTTGAAGGCATCGTTTTTATTGTATTGCCATCAGTAAATGCTAGAACTGTGACTTCCGGTCCTTGTAAGAATTCTTCTATTATGACTGTATGTCCTGAAGTACCGAACATATCGTTTCGCATCATCTGGTCTATTGTCTTCTCAGCCTGTTCCTGGTCTGATACAATTATTACACCTTTTCCTAAAGCCAGTCCTGATGCTTTTATTACTAACGGGTATTTTTTGTCTTTAAGATATTTTAAAGCATTTTCAGCATTATCAAAAATTTCGAAATCCCCTGTGGGAATTTTATATTTCTTCATCAGGTTTTTAGAAAAAGCCTTACTGCTTTCAAGCTCGGCAGCTTTTGCAACCGGTCCGAAAGCACGTATTTTTTTCTCATTAAGCTTATCAACAAGCCCAAGCGCTAACGGGTCATCAGGAGTAACAATAACCATATCCATGGGGTTTTCATCTACAAACTTCAATATACCATCTATATCAGTAGCTTTTATGTTGATACACTGGGCAATCTGGCTGATTCCCGCATTACCTGGTGTGCAGTATATTTTATTAATCTTTGGGCTTTCACTTAATTTTTTAACTACGGCATGTTCTCTGCCGCCTCCCCCGATAACCAGTACCTTCATCTGTCCGCCTTTCTTAATGTAAAAAGTGTCTCATTCCTGTAAATATAATGGAAATCCCTAATTCATCCGCTTTAGCTATTACATCTTTGTCAGAAATTGAACCGCCTGGATGAATAATACATTCAACTCC
>JAQVAJ010000359.1 GCA_028690885.1 Clostridia bacterium | reverse complement strand
ATATAGTCAAGACATCAGTCTGATGCTATCGTGCCACGTTGAGTGCGTGGTATTGATGTCGCGAAAGCAAGTCAAGGATAATAACGGAAAGGAGGTATTGTAAAGTGAATAGTATGGTTGAGTATAGAATAGCTTCTCGAAAGGATCTTGAGCAAATTTGGGAGATGAATATAGCTGACAATGCTGGTGATGAGCGTTGGGTAGGCTGGAAAAATCAAGTCATTCAAGATAATCAAAATGGAAGAGCTTTTACATTCGTCGTGACTTATGACGGAAGCCCTATTGGTGAAGGGACGCTTATTCTTTCACCCGAATGCGGAGCTATCAACGGCAGAATGCACCTTGCCGATAATAAAAATATCGCAAACATAAATGCTTTAAGAATCAGAAAAGAACACGAGGGAAAAGGCTATATATCCACACTTGTTCAAACGATTGAGCGGTATGCTGCTCAAAATAATTACAAATGTCTTACAATCGGTGTTGAAGCAAAAGAAACAAGAAATCTTGCGATATATCTACATTGGGGATATAACATATATGTGACATCAGAAATTGAGGACGGCGAGTTAGTTTTGTATTATGCTAAAAATATATAGAACTTCCGTACTTTTTGGGTAAAAATCCGATGTGCTAAAATCGTTAAAATATCGCTTCGTGGGAATAAGTCCAAAGGCATGATTTTGAACGTGACAGAGCGATTTAGATGTCGGTGTTTGATGAGTGGTCGATATAGATGTTTTAGGTTTTTGGGGCTTGGCGAGTGGTCGATTCAGATGTTTTTTGGATTTGGCAGGGTTTTGTGGTCAGGTTGGATGTCGGTACGAAAAGCAGCAAAATAGGATAATCATCATTCCGGAAATGTGTTACAATGTTTATTAGCCATTACGCCAAACGAAACTTCATGGGGGTGATTGAGTGAAAACAAGTGAATATGAAACTCCGTTTGCAAAATTGCATATCTATAAAAATGGACATCCAATAGACTTTGAAATAGAACCGTTTGATTATGGAATGTACCTCAACGACAACAGCTACAAGAAACCTGAAGGATTATATAAAGTCACCATTGATATGGATTTGCTTCAATCTGGAGATATTTTAGTTTGTGAATTTGACCACGGTCATTTACACGATGATGGCGGCGGTGAACATATGTTGAATATGGTTGGGACCATAGGCAACTACACAGTTGGAATGGGAACTGTCGATACGCAAGACATCAATGAATGCTTTGGCGATAATGGAAGTTGGTTGCCCTATGATGTTTGGGGCTGTACAAATCGCGGATATGAAGTTCACGTTATAGATTATCCCGAAAAACATAAAGACAGAAAACACTTTCATCAAATGTATTTTGATATCGCGTGGGAGCCTGGAACGACAGATGAAGCATGGGAGTTAATATCTTTTGTTACGAGTTGAGGTATCTGCCTATAAAGTCGAGAAACGGAGGTTTTGCCATGAAAGAAAACAAAATAATCTCATATATTCCACCAAAGCCTCCGGTACGAGAAAAACAAGTCGGCATTTACTGCCGTGTGAGCACAAACAGCATGGAGCAACTTAAAAGTTTAGCCGCTCAAGTATCTGCTCTGACAAGGTTAACAGCGGTTAATCCCAAATGGCTGTTAGTGGATGTGTATATTGATATCGCTTCCAGCAAAACAGGTTCATCCCGTAAAGAGTTTGCCCGCATGCTGAAGGACTGTCAGTCACACAATCTGGAGATTGTCCTTACCAAGAACATCAGCAGGTTTGGGCGTGATACGGTAGAAATTCTCGACGCGTTGAACCAGTTAAAGCTTCTCGGCGTTCGTGTCATATTTGAGCAGGAACAGTTGGATACCGCTGATACGGACAACGATCTGATGATTTCCATCATAGAATCCTTTGCCCAGGCTGAAAATGAGAGCCGAAGCGAAAATATCCGCATGGGGCTTGCCATGAAAGCCGCAAATGGAACATCCGGACTCTATAAACGAAAGCTGTACGGCTACTCTAAGAATAAGGATGGGGACCTTGTAATTGACAATGAGCAGACTAAGGTTGTGCGGGACATTTTCAGATGGTATCTGGATGGTGCCAGTGTGCTTGGTATCATAAAGAAACTATCAGACGCAGGTATTCCTTCTCCTACCGGTAAAGAAACGTGGAGCAAACGCTCTATAGAGAAGATGCTTGAAAATGAAAAGTACACAGGTACGGTTACACTTTTGGATTCTGCAACACATGAATACAAGTTTCAGATGAAAGAATGTCATCCTCCAATTATAACAGAGAGCGAGTTTAGGGCTGTTCAGGAAGAAAAGAAAAAGCGAAGCAATGTTGTTACGGACGATGGTGGAACGCGGCGTAGTAGCAAGAAATATAGTTCGAAAAGGAAATAAGAAATCTCAGTATGTACCTAATAATCTAAGGGGATAAAGTGATATGTTGAAAATAATAAATGCAGTCGAAGACATTGAAAATTTATTTATGAATGGTATTTTCAAACTGGAGTATTGGAATACATACATGGATAGTCTTTTACCGAATCATAAAAATCTTTTTTTAGATGACATGAGTCAAACTGTAACTACCGGTAGATTTATTTTCGAAAATGATTATTTACCAATTTTAAATGCGGTATTGTTAAAGGAGGAAAAAAGAAATAAAGCGATTAAATCATTTTCACTGGTTACTGAAAATCTTAATGAAAAAATTTATAAAACCTTTGGGAAATCTATTAATGCTACTATCATGCTATATGTAGGCTTATGTAACGGAGCCGGCTGGGTTGTTAATTTAGACTCTGAACAATATGTTTTATTGGGAATTGAAAAAATCATTGAATTAG
>JAQVAJ010000011.1 GCA_028690885.1 Clostridia bacterium | reverse complement strand
AAAGATAAAACTACGTGGTCAATGCCACACTTATTTGTGCTTGAGGGGGCTGGCGGCACATATAAAAATGCGGTCTTCCCTTGAGGAGACGCACTCACCTCCCCGTGCTCTGTAGTATGTCTGTCCGACCACTTAAATTATACCGCTCAAAGCCGACGATTCATATCGTTTTGTGCCTTGAGCGAAAGCGAAAGGAATGGTTATAAAAATGAAAAACTATTTATCAGAAGATACCGAAATATTTGATTTTTTCGGTGTAAAACCTTTGCTATCTACATCTATTCGTGTAACAAAAAAGTGTAACCTCCGATGCAAGCATTGTTATGCAGAAGGAGGAAAGCAAATTGCAAATGAGATGTCATTTGCAGAAATAACTACTGTAATGGATCAATTATCCGAACTGGGTGTTAGTGACGTTTTCTTCACTGGCGGAGAGCCATTTATTAGAGAGGACATGCCTGACATCTTAGCATATTCGAATAAATGTGGATTCAACACACTGGTAAGTACAAATGGACATTTTGTTAATGATAAATTAGTGGAGCGTATTAAAAATCTAAAATTTAAGATGCTGCAGGTTAGTATTGATGGGACCCATGATATACACATTCAAAACCGTGGAAAGCAATCATTAGAGGATGCTCTGAATGCTCTGGACTTATTTACAAAGGCCCAAATCGATAATGTTACAGTCGGATCTGTTTTGTTAAAAAACGCCACAGAATTAGATGAAATTGTTGATTTTTGCAAAGAAAAAGGAATCCCTCTTTTCGCACTCATGCTGTTAATTGAGGCAGGGCGAGCTGAAAACATGAGCAGCCCTTCCGCTAAGATGATGCATGATATATTAGAACGTGTTTTTGAAAAATACGAAAAACATGAGCAAGCAGTTGAATTTTCATCTAATACCACTCTCCCACCAGCGCTTGTTCCTTTCTCTTCAAGGCAAAATGATGTACACAATAAATTTGCCTGTTGTAGTTTCCCATATATACTTGGCATAGAAGCAAACGGTGATGTTGCTCCATGTGACGGTTTTTTCCCGTATGCGGAAATGATAGTTGGCAATGTCAGAGAAAAGCCATTAAAGGAAATATGGGAAAACAGCCCAGTGTTAAACGAAATACGCCAGATAAAAACAAGTGATTTAAAGGGTGTATGTTCAAAATGTATTTACCTTGAATACTGTGCTGGAGGTTGTAGAGCTGCCGCTTACAATAAATATAAAGATTTGACTATGCCTGATCCTGCGTGCCAGAATTATTATGATGCGGGGTTATTCCCGAAAGATGTAATAAAAAAATAAAAGGGAGGTTCCAAATTGAATTATTTATCGGATCATGCTGAGATATTGAGTTTTTTTGGATCGACACCTATACTTTCTTGCACCATAAGGATAACTGATCGATGTAATTTGAATTGCATACAATGTTATTCACGATCTTCTAAGAATTTAAATTCCTCTATTCTATCCTTAGATCAAATTAAAAGTATTTTTATTGACCTGAAAAATAATGAGATTATGAGACTCTCAATAACGGGCGGTGAACCATTTACTAGACCAGATATGATGGATGTTTTAGAGCTTGCTAGTGAGTATGGTTTTGAAATCTACATAAGCACCAATGGAACATTTTGTGACATTGATTTTTCAAGATTCAAAAACGTCAATCTGAAAATAATGCAGATCAGCTTAGATGGTGTTGGAATAATGCACGATAAAATTCGTGGACATGATGGTGCATTTGACAAGTCTATATTATTTATTGACAAGGTTAAAACAGCGAATCCGACCTTGCCAATTGGTATTGCTTTTACTTTGATGAAAGAAAACCGTGAACACGCCATTAAGCTATATGACTATCTCTGGCAGACTCAAGCAGATATATTTTCGGTAGTTCCAGTACAAAGAATTGGTAGAGCAGTTGATGATTATGCGTTAGAATGCTTTGAACAAAAAGAAGTTTTTGAAGTGTTAGCTAATCATTATTTATCATCTGATAAAAGAGTAGAGTTAAATATAATGGTAAATCCAGCGCTAGTGCCAAATTCATTACGAAATATATCAAGATATAAAAATGGATATCTTTGCACATTCCCTTATAGCGTAGCTATTGGCGCAGATGGGACATTAGCTTTGTGTGATGGTTTGCTGGGTAATAATGAATGTCATTTGGGAAATGCTTGTGACGGAATATCGTGTCTTTTTAATAAAGATAAAGTAATCGATATTTTAAATATATCAAGCTCACAGATTGAGGGAGTGTGTTCACTATGTAAACTCCAATCGATGTGTGACGGCGGATGTAGAGCAGACGCATATTTTGCATCAGGTACATTCATAGCCTCTGATATTATGTGTCAGCAATATTTTGATTATGGGATATTTCCAAAAGAATTATTAAGGACTGAATAAATATGAACAGAACGATAAATAACGGTTGGATTCAAGTTACAAATCGATGTAATCTTAATTGCAAATACTGCTATATGAATGCCAATAAGGATTTATCATCAATGACATTTGGTCAATTTAAACATGTGATAGATTGCCTTATTGAATTTGGTATAAAAAATATAATGTTGAGTGGCGGCGAACCATGCTTGCACCCGGATATAATTCCAATGATACAATATATAGCCGCCAAAGGCTTAAAGATAGGTCTAGTTACTAATGGGACAATTATAAATAAGGAATTAGTAGAATGTATATTCGCAAATAATGTTATTGTTCAGATCAGTATAGACGCTATGGATTCGGATAATTATATTCTGTCTCGAGGAATTGATCGACTTAATCAGGTCGTAGAAAATATTAAATTGCTTAACAAAAATGATATTATAGTAACAATGTCAATAACATTAAATAATGCAACAATTTCGGAAGTGAAAAAGGTAGTTGATTTTGCGTTATCAAATCAAATTCATACATTACATTATGGATTCTTAGTCCCTTCGGATAGATGCAAAGAAAATAATATGACAATGGATCAATTGTTTGATGCCCTTATATGTTTATACGAAGTTCAAATCAATAAATATTTACACATTCAAATTGATTTTGTAGAAAATTATGTTAGGGCTATTGTTAATAAAAATAAAAATCCATATTATTGCAATTCTATGTCTTGTAACAATATGGAAATTCAACCCAATGGCGATATCTATCAATGTGGTGCATTGGAAACGATTATGCAAAAAACATTGGAAAAACCAATTAATATTTTCAACCAAGACAACGTACAAATAATGAATAGAATAAAATCAGAATGGAAAACCATTGGGGTTTATGATATTCCGGATTGCAAAGATTGTAATGTTAAATATGTATGTAAAGGCGGGTGCCGTGCAATTGTTTATCAGACTTTTGGTAATCTATATGGAACACAACCCCTGTGCAATGAATTACAGAAATTTATTTCTGTAATTATAAAAGATTACGAATCTGGGAAATTAAATAGTTATATTAAATATTTGGGAATTGTCGATAACCCATTAAATGATAATAGTGGATACATGAAATATTTTTAAGTGTGGTGATACTGTATGGTGCTATATCCGATAAAAGAAAAAAATAAAAATATCATGTTTATTATTCCTCCTTTGACTGAATTATATCCTAATAGTCTAGATGATGCCGATGAAGTGGATATAGTTCATCCCCCGTTAGGAGTGTTATATCTCTCAGCTTATGTGAAAGCCAAAGGCTACAAATCGTTTATTTGCGACGGTTTAATTAAAAGAATAGTGTTAGATGAAATCAGGTCAATCATTAACAAGAATCGAATAAATATAGTCGGTATCACGAGTATGTCTGCAAATTATGAAAAAGCGTTGGAACTTGCTGCTTTTGTAAAAAATATGGGGTGCATCGTCATTATCGGTGGCGCACATGCATCATCTGCCTACAATAAAGTAGTTTCAAGTCCTTATATAGATGTAGCAATTATTGGCGAAGGTGAAGCTCCTTTAATGAGTTTGTTAAATGCTATTAATCAAGAACAATCAATAAATAATATACAGGGAATAGCTTTCAAAGAAGGTGACGAGATAATCTTTACAGGTCAAGCGCCAAGAATACGTAACCTTGATTCACTTCCTTTACCTGATTATGAAGGTATTGATATGGAGCCATATATTGCATTACAGTCATTGGGACTTATTTCCTCCAGGGGGTGTCCAAATAATTGCTTGTTTTGTTCATCGAAAAATATATGGGGGCGTCAAGCTATTTTTCGTTCAGCTAATAGCGTTATACAAGAGCTTGATTATTTTAACGAAGTATTTAAGTATAAAGGAAAGGAACTTATATTTTACGATGATAATCTAACATTAAAAAAAGATAGGTTGTTTGAAATCTGTGATTTAATGATAGAAAAAGATTATCAATACCGATGGAAATGTATGAGTAGAATTGACACAATAACGTCAGATATGCTTATCAAAATGAAACAAGCTGGTTGCTATTCTATTTCGTTCGGAATTGAATCTGCAAATAATGAAACTCTTGCTCGAATTAATAAAAATATTACCACAAATGATATTGAAAAAGCCATTAAAATATGTAGCGATGCGGAAATAATATTTCATGGATATTTTATGATTGGGTTCCCTTGGGAAACGAGTAACAATTTCATGGAAACTATAAATTTTATTCGTAGTCATCCCGAAATAGAAGCCTCACTTAGTATTTTAAGTCCATACCCAGGAACCGAATTTTATGATAACAGAGAAAAATGGGACATAGAAATTGAAGAAGAGTGGGACAAATTTAATCATATTTCGTCTGTCATAAAAAGTAAGAGTTATAGTAGTTCCGATATTTATACTGCGTTTTCAACTTATTTATTATATGAAGAAAGGAAGAACAACAATGAAACTCAAAAGTAGCATCAATTTTAGTAAAATCGAAAACGAAGGGGTGTTATTTAATACTTCGAATGGGGCGATTTATTCTCTAAACGAAATAGCGACTCGAATCGTAGAATATTTGCCTATATGCAATAGCATTGATGAAATCGCTGAAAAATTGCAAGAAGAGTATGACGCCGAACTTGAAGAGATCATATCTGATATAAATGAATTAATATCAGATATGAAAGAGCAAAACTTTTTAGATGAGTAATAATTTTACTTATAGTGTGTTTTAGTTATCTAAATTAGCTACACACATGTTGCTATATTTGATATAGAACAAGGATTTTGCCATCTGATCTGTATTCCACAAGGCGTTTTCCTTGACAATTAATTGCGAAAATATTATGTGTTGTAAAGGGCAGAGAAGATTGGACAATGGTGGTTGTGATCTTTCTGAGGATATTGAGATATTATTCTACCGATTGAAGGAAGTGTTATTGATATGGCAAGTATTGTAGATGAAATAATTAAACAATCTGGGAAAGTATCGTTAACGTGCGACGATGCGGTTTTAAGAGCAGATATACTTTCTCAACTTAATGTTGGTTTACCTACCGATCGAAATTATTCAAACTGTTCCATTGAAATAGATGCTGTAAACACGCTTGATGACAATGAGACGTTTCGTTCTGGCTTATTAATTTTAGAGAACGAAATACTTGTTGAAAACATTCACGTTCGTGCTAAGTATTATAAAACCTCATTAAACACATATGCTATTATTTATGAAAACTATGCTATTATTCAGTTTTCATTGGATCGAATACAAATCAAATATCTAGATAGTGCTTTAAGAAACAACTATCACCCTATTTACACGCCATACTTGTTTTGTACTTCTATTTTATTTGAAATTGCATCAATTCAAGGCAACTTAATAGTTCATGCGTCATGTGTTGAAATGAATTCAAGAGGAATTTTATTTTTAGCCAAAAAAGGATCAGGAAAATCAACGCTATCTTTAGCACTCTCTTACAGCAAAGGATTTGGATATTTGTCAGATGATAAAGTTATATATAATCAAATAGATAATAAATTGCTTACAGCCCCCGATGTTATCAGGCTTAATAAAGATGTTTATGAAGGTTATTTTTCAAAATTAATGTCACAACCGCACGATAATAATATCATGTATCGTGATAAGCATGTTTTGAATGTGAATAATTTGCCCTTAAGATTTGTACGTTCTGTTGTGCCAAGCATTATAATTTTACCAAGTATTATAGAAAAAGATAAATACTTTGATTGTAAAAAAATTGATGCAATATCTCTTGTTAAAGAATTACTGCATCATAGAATAGTTGCTTTTGAGGACAGGGAAAATTTAATCAATGTAGCTTTATACCTCATTAAGCAATGCAGATGTTTCTCTATAGAAATGGGTCAATGCATCAGTGAAAATATAAACAATATCGTAAAATTGATCGCAAGGTGTTAAAATGGATTATTTTTGTATTTCAGGTCGTTCTATGGAACCATTTTTAAAGAAAAAAACGGATTTAATTGTGTCGCACGCATCCAAAATAGAAGATGTAAGGTTTGGCGATATAATAACATTTTATAATAAGAATAATGAATTTATTGAGGACAAAACAAATATTGTCTGCCATAGAGTGATTGGTATTAAAAAAAGCTCGGAGAACATTGTTCTTGTTGAAAAGGGTGACAATTATTTAGAGTGTACAGAAGTTAATAAGAGTAATTTCATAGGAAAAGTTAAGACGGTATGCAAAAACAATAAAACTATTGATTTGTCCAATAGGAAATGGAGAATACTAAATAAAATTTTTGCAACAACATCAAGATTAGCTTATTTCTATAATGTAAAATTAAGGGGAAGAGTTAATATAGAACATAAACGAGGTATCCATTACAAATTAGAATCATTAATTTTGAGACTATTTGCATAGAAAATATTTTACTCTTTAGATTTTGGAGGCAATCATGTTTGATGTAATCAAAAGCCTGTTTTACAACTATAAGGAGAATAATTTCGATGATTTAGTTGACGTTGACATTGAATTGTTGAAGTTGTTGGAATATCATCGTATTGATATGATATTAGCAGATAAATTGTCTTTACCTAAATATAGAAATATAAATTCAAATTTGATTAACAAGAAAAATATAGTATATAGAAATAATGAAAATTATATCAACGCTGTTAAAGAAATTAACGAAGCGTTCAATGACATCTCAATTAGTTACGTTTTATTAAAGGGCTGTGCACTAATAATGAAGTATTATCAGAAAACTTATCATAGAAGTTTTAATGATATCGATTTTTTAATTGATGTAAAAGATATTGGTAAAGTGGAAAAGATATTAAATGAACTCGGATATATCCAAGGAGAAGTTGTTGACGGCCATATTGTTAAAGCACATAGAAAAGATATAATATTTCAAAGAATAAACACACACGAAATATACCACATGGTTAAGTTTAATGAGCGAAATTTCGAAGTAAACGTAGATATAAATTTTAAATTTGCATGGGTAGAATTCGGGAGTTCAGGTGATTCATTGATTAGTTTTAACGATGTAAGTAAAAATGTGGATATATTTCATTTTAATAATATGCCTATTCCACTACTCAATTCTGAATATCAATTTCTTCATCTTTGTTGTCACTTATACAATGAAGCTGTCTTTTTTGCACTTGATAAACAGTATGTTAGCGGAGATGATCCGAAAGAGTTATCTTTATTTAGGCTATTTGATATATTTCTCGTTTCCCAATATGAAATGGATATAGAAAAAATATATATGATTTCAAAAAATGCGAACTGCATACATAAAATTGAATACGTTCTTTCTTTGTTTCACATTATACTCGGGGAGTGTTTCGTCGTTAAATTTGCAAAACACTTTAATGTAAACAACGACTTTCCTAATTATTACTACTCGGTAAATGGCGATAAAATAGAATGGCCAATAAATTTATTCCATAGGTTGTTTGATATTGATAGTAAATATAAAGCATTAAAAACACTAGTTGAAGAAGGACATCTATGAATTATATTTCTGTTTTTTATTATAACCTCACAATACTTCAGCTTCGACCATTATGATATTAATGTGTAAAGGAAAAATAGGAGTTGGAAATCAATGCATTTTTTTAGAATAACCTTAAAGAATTCGATGGTATATCGTTGGCCTATCCTGCTTTCAATTGCAAGTTCCGTCCTTTACATAGCCATTAGCTTAATGCTTTGGCGCTTTTTATATAGGGAAACTCCAGATATGGTTTCCTACATGACCAAGTATACAATTGTTTCAAATATCATCGGGATGTTCTACGCCAGAGGGATTGCCGGGAGAATCGGCGGCAAAGTGTCAAGCGGCGCCTTTGTAACAGACCTTATAAGGCCAATCAACATCTTTTCTATGTCGTGGCAAATGGAGCTTGCTGGGATTTGCTCAAGTTTTCTTTTAAGCGGATTACCAATTATTCTTGTTTACAGTCCGTTTCTCATTATGAACTCAGGGTATTATAATTTTCCCGCAGTATTACTCGCAATTATATTAGGCCATGTCTTGTTTCTACTTATCTACGCCTTGCTCGGATTTTCAGCTTTCATACTGATTGAAATATGGCCGTTTGGACGATTGTTGGATGACACTATAAGACTGCTCGCAGGCGGATTTATTCCGCTTGCAATTTTACCGAGTTTTCTTAGAACGTTAGCTTATGCTATGCCATTTAGGTTTCTATATTCCTTCCCACTGGAGCTTCTTTTCGGAACGGCAGATATGAGTAATTTGTTTGAAAACTTTGTCTTGATTATGGTTTGGATATGCGTATTCGCCATTTTGAATATCGTCATGTATCGGTTTGCTTTGAAAAAAGCCGTGGTTCAAGGAGGTTGAATTGTGGAGTTTCTGAAAATATACGGTAGTTATGTCAGGATGTTTTTCAAGGCTCGGATGGAATATCGTTTTTCTTTCTTTTCCGGTATGTTTGCCAATTTTTATTGTTACTTCATTACCTATACCACTTTTTGGGTCATAACACAACAGTTCGGAACAATCGAAGGATGGACATTTGAAGACATGACTATACTATACGGCCTTGTTCTTTTTACATACGCATTAGCTGGAGTATTATTTTGGTATAATGTTCTTCATCTCGAACAAGAAATAACATCAGGTCGATTAGATGGATATCTTATCCGACCGATGGGATTGATTAAACAATTAGTTTGCAGTCGGTTTGGGGACACTTTCCTTGGTCAGATACTCGTCACACTTATTTTCATGATAATGGCAATAACAAGGATAAGTTATCAAATGACAGTATTTAGCTATATATACCTTATTCTCGCAGTTCTTGGCGGTGTGTTAATACAAGCCGGTGCAATGATACTATTTGGAAGTCTCAGTTTTTGGATGCTGCGTTCGAATGCTTTGGCAGATATACTATATTTTGATTTACGGACTTTTGTACATTATCCACTTTCAATATTTCCTCCATTTATCAGGATAATATTAACCTATGTCTTGCCATGGGCGGTAATTAATTATTATCCAAGCCTTATCATATTACATAAGGTTCAAACAACCGAAGAATTTATACTTGGCATTCTTTCACCAGTAATCGGAATATTGTTTTTTCTGCTATCGTTATTTGTTTTTAATCGCGGTCTGCGGCACTATTCTGGCAGCGGAAGTTAGGAGGTTTTGTTTTGGAACAGTTGATACAGGTAAAAAAATTATCCCGTGATTATAAGATTGCCAAACGTGACGGCAGTTTCTTGAAATTTATGTTCTCGCGTGAACACAAGATTATACACGCTGTTAATAGTATTGATTTCTCTATACTAAAAGGCGAGCTTGTGGGTTTCGTCGGGCCGAACGGGGCGGGCAAATCTACGACAATCAAAATGCTGGCTGGCATACTCGCACCGACTTCCGGCGAAGTTTCGGTTATAGGGAATGACCCGTTTAAGAAACGTAAGCAGAACGCTTACCATATTGGAGTCATTTTCGGGCAGCGCAGCCAGTTGTGGTGGGACTTGCCCATTGGCGACACGTTCAAGTTGCTGAAAAAGATTTACAAGACGCCTGACGATATTTACGAGAAAAATCTCGGCTTATTCAAGGAATACCTTGATCTTGAAAGCATCTGGAATCAACCCGTGCGGCAGCTCTCCCTTGGTCAGCGCATGAGAGCGGAGATTGCCGCCGCTATATTACACAATCCAGAACTCTTATTTTTGGACGAGCCGACCATCGGGCTTGATATTGTGGCAAAACGGCAGATACGGGAGTTTATTTTGAAACTCAACCGTGATTACCAAACAACGGTTATCCTGACCTCGCATGATATGAAAGACATAGAGGAAATCTGCGAACGGATTATTCTGATAGACAAGGGCGTTATCGTAGTCGATTGCCCGGTGGACGAGCTAAAACAGAGCTATAATAAAACGGCTGTTGTCAAAGTTAATCTCAACGAGCCTGTCCTTGCGTTCGATATTGTCGGTGCTATAGGAAGGCCCGAAGATGACGGACTGAAATGGAACTTTGAGGTAGATAAAAGTATTACGACAACAGGGCATTTAGTGTTCGAAATTTCAAAAATAGCGGAGATATCTGATATCGAAATAAAAGAACAAGCTGTTGAAGACATAATTCATGACATTTATAAAAATGGAGTATAAATGTTGTTCATATGCCATTATCAATTAAAGGAGTATAAAATCAATGAGTGATTTTTCAAACGATAATAAAAGTTATATATGTTATGGTGAGAGTGATACCCATTTGCTGAATACAATTGACGAAAAGTTTCGCAAGGAGGCTTTGGCTCTTGGCGCAGTAGAATATCACATTCCGGCAATGATTGATGGGGATGTTTTATCAAAGTGTGGCTATTTTGCAACCTTCCCGCAACATTTAACTATAGCCGCTCATGCAAAGAGAAATGCCTATCAGCAGATAGCAGAAGAAAATCACATTTGCAATAATACAGCAACAATGTCTCAAAATTATTTTACTCCTGCTGCTTGTTTGCATATTTACCCAATGCTTGAAAGCCAAGATTTAACTCAAAAAATTATAACTACAAAAGCAAGAGTGTATCGATATGAAGATGAACAGTTCGATGGGATAACAAGATTTTGGGATTTTACTGTAAGGGAAATCGTGTTTATTGGAAATAGTGGTTATGTGTTAGAGTGCTTAGAAAACATGAAAATAAAGACCTTAGATTACATAAAAGAAATCGGGTTGCCCGGAGAAATCCATTCCGCTTCAGATAATTTCTATCCAAGTAAACGAAATTCCGTAAAACAAAAGTTACAGCTTTCAAATTCTCTAAAATACGAACTATCCACAAAAATCAATGAAAGTAATGTTGCAATTTCATCTTTTAATTTTCACGACACCCATTTTAGCAAACCATTTCATTTTGATAAAACAGGATCAATTGTTACAGGGTGCATAGGTTATGGACTTGAACGATGGGTTGCGGCTTTAAATTATTATAATATACAGATTTGAGGCGCGAAATATGGATATAGAAACAATCAAAAAAGACATATATAGTATTATATTGCAAAGCAATATAATACCTCAAGATACTGTTCTGAAAAATGATACTTTATTGAATGAGTACGGATTAGATTCAGTGGGGCTAGTAGAGTTAATTATCTTAATAGAAGAAAAATATGATTTTGAATTTTCATCCAATGAGTTGAACCTGAAAGATTTTGAGACAGTTAATTCAATATCTTTATTGGTTGATAAATTGGTTTTACATAATAAAGAAAATATACAAGGATGATTATTGATGAAACATGATATAGAACCAATTATTAATGAATATCTTTCCTGCCATCAGGGATTATTAGCAACATACGCTTCATATCAAAAGCGAGAGTATGATATGATTTTTGCTGAGTCATGGGGGTTTAAATACCGGAAAGAAGATCAACCGTTTGGAATGTCTTTAGACCCGGACTATCAGAATCGCAGAGAATTATTGTTAGAAAAATTTCATGGGATTAAGGTTATAGATGAACTATACAACGATAAAAATGATCTAATAAATCTAATTCAATCAAAGTTACCACAAAGTCCCGTCATATTACATTGTGATGTTTTTGATTGCCCCTGGAATATATCATATCAACGAAATCACATAGATCATTATATCTTGATAATAGGGTTAAGTAATAATTTGAAACAAATATATATACTTGATCCGTATAGTACCAAAGATGAAAATGCTGTTGATCTTGCAACTATAGCACCAGATAGTGGAGAGATAGGTTGTTTTGTGACCTTGCCTATGATTAATCTTAAAACAGAGGATTATTTATTAGAGATTAGTAATAGTCTAAGTCACATAGATAATACCGGTTTTTTCCAAAACCTCGAAAACTTTCATAATGATTTTCAAACTCGATTTGAAGAAGTAATGCTATCAGAATACACGGATGTATATGCAATTCCTTTGATTATCAATTTAAGACGCATTGCTAATCAAAGATATTGTTATTGCATCTTTTTGAATAAAATGATTAGTAAAAATCTACTCGATCCTTCCATGCTGAACATAATGGAGGGTGTTGCGGAAAAATATGGTCTTTTAAGAATTTTACTAATTAAGCAAATCATGAAGAAAAAAAGCAACAAAGAAGGAAGTGATATTCTTGCTGAGATTATGAGCAACGAATACGCTGCTTACGAAAAAATGAACTCATTCAAATAACAGGAGGATGGGAAATATGATAGAAATACTTCAATCTAAAATTCACAGAGCGGTGGTTACAGACGCCAATATTAATTATGAGGGGTCAATAACCATATCTACCGACTTAATGAAATTAGTCGGTCTGTGTGAGTATCAGAAGGTTCTTGTTGTTGACATCAACAACGGGCAGCGTTTTGAGACATATGTTATTGAGTCAGCGGATCGAAATGTTATATGTCTTAACGGAGCTGCCGCGAGGCTGGTCACTGTTGGCGACCAGGTTATTATTATGGCATTTGGCCTTGTTGATAATGTCCCGGAAAACTATAAACCTAAAATCATCGTGCTGGATGAAAATAACGAGACTAACTATATGAAGTCAAGCGGAGAATAGAAATATTTACTATTAGATATAAAAAAATGAACCTTGAAAATAATGCATGCGAAAATAGACAGTGAGAGCTGCCTTTAACAGAATTGATGATTCA
>JAQVAJ010000010.1 GCA_028690885.1 Clostridia bacterium | reverse complement strand
TTCGGAACCAGCGTTATATCCAATGGCGCACCTCTGTAAGTCTCTGTATGTCCGTTCTGCATTCCACATCCCATTACTTCTGTAACAGTCATGCCTGTAACCCCTATCTTATTTAAAGCATATTTTAAAGCTTCAAATTTTGGTTTTTTAAGTATTATAGATACTAAAGTCATCTTTGGCTGCAGTTTATCATTAACAGCTTTCCCACTAACATGCTTCATCTGAGCAGGTGTTGTTTCTGATGGATGATATTCTATGACATTCAACTTGTCTATATCCAGTTCATTATTTAATAAAAAGCCTGAGTATGCTGTTGCAAGATTGTGCTCAGAAAAGTCCAGTCCCCCGATTTCCTCTTCTTTTGAAACTCTTAATCCGACAGTTTTCTTAATTATCAGGAACAAAGCAGTCATTGTTATAATTACCCAAAGAGCAACAGCTGCAACTCCAAGCACCTGAATGCTTAAAAACCTGAAAGCATCAGCAAATGAAGTGTTACCTTTAAAAGCACCAACTATCCCTTCGTTAAAAGAAAATATACCTACCATAACAGTACCCAATGCTCCATTGAAACCATGTACTGCAATTGCACCAACTGGGTCATCAATCTTTGCCTTTTTCTCTAAAAACTCACATCCATATACAACTACGAACCCTGAGATAACCCCGATTATCAAAGCAGCCATTGGTGAAACTGTATCAGTTCCTGCAGTTATAGCTACAAGTCCTGCTAATGCTCCATTGAAAGTCATTGAAACATCAGGCTTTTTATACTTCTTCCAGGTAATAATAAGACAAGTTACTGCGGCAGCGGCAGGTGCCATGTTCGTTGTAACAAATATTAGACTAAGTATTCCTTCCTGACCCGTTACCCCGTATGTTGATGCTCCGTTGAATCCAAACCAGCAAAACCATAAAATGAATACTCCAAGAGCTGCAAATGTTAGGTTGTGACCAGGTATTGCTTTTGGTTTTCCGTCTTTGTCATATTTTCCTATTCTGGGTCCGATTATTTTTGCTCCTATAAGTGCTGATATCCCACCAACCATGTGAACAGCAGTGGAACCAGCAAAATCATGAAACCCTAACTGACTCAGCCAACCGCCGCCCCATATCCAGTGACCTGAAATGGGATAAACAATCATACTTATAATTACTGAATATATGCAGTAACTGGAAAACTTAGTTCTTTCAGCCATAGCTCCAGATACTATGGTAGCCGCCGTAGCACAGAAAACCGTCTGGAATATAAGGGAAGTCATATCTATGTTTCCAGTAATAAAGCCTGTTGTAGGCAACCCTATTATTCCTGCAATATCATCACCATGCATTAATGAATAACCTAAGACCCAGAATACTATAGTTCCAAGACAGAAATCCATCAGGTTCTTCATTATTATGTTTCCAGTATTCTTAGCTCTTGTAAGACCTGCTTCCACTATTGCAAATCCAGCCTGCATAAAGAATACCAATGCAGCTCCTGTTATTACCCATACAAGATCTGCTCCTGTTAATCCACTATCAATTCCCATTTAATTCTCCTCCTTTTTTTACATAAGAAAAAGCGCTGTACCTATTCAGGTTCAGCGCCTTTGCTAATTTTTTCACATTATATTCCATCAATAAGTGTATGTCAATGGAAATTTCGAAATTTCATACTTGCTTAAGTCTTAATTTAAGTTTTTATACTTGTTATATAGTCAATCATATAACAAGAACATTATTTTCTGAACACTTGTCCAGCACCTTTTGTTCAGGCATAGTATCGCATACCCATATATCGATATCCTTAAGCTCACAGAATGTATATGCCTTATCCCTGTCAATTTTAGATGAATCTACAACCATAATAGTTTTTCTGGCTTTTTCCACTATACGGGTCTTCAATTTCGCATCATACATGCTGGACACGGAAAAACCTCTGTCTTCGGAAAATCCCGATGCTCCCATTACAGCCATATCAATATTCATGGTTTCCAGCATCTGCATTGCTTCAGGTCCGGAGCAAGCTACAGTATTAGGATTTACGGTACCGCCAAGTATTATAATCGAATTATCAGTATTGGACAGTTTCAATGCTGTATTAACTGCTGATGTGATAAACGTACAGCCTTTCATATCGGTCAGCAACTTTGCCAGACACATAACAGTACTTCCTGCATCAAGATAAACGGATCTGCCTTTTTCAATCAGATGAATGGCCTTTTGAGCTATGACTGCTTTTTTGTCAACATTTTCTGACTGCCTGATCATATATTCAATTTCATCTTCTCCAGCTTTTTTAAACCGGTTTATGCTTACCGCGCCTCCATGTGTTCTGACGGCATACCCCATTTCTTCAAGAAGAATGAGGTCACGTCGAATAGTCATTTCCGAAACTTCAGGAAAAACCGTTTTAAGCTGTTTGAGAAAAACCTCTTGAGCTACATCTAACATCTGCTTAATTTGCAATTGCCTCTGATTCAAAACGCTACACTCCTAATTTATTTATTCTTATTGTCTCGCCTTCCGTATAATTTACAGACGCGGTATGACCTTTTAGCGGAACTATTTTCTGATGGATAGCATCAATTATCCAGCTTGGTTGCGGGAAGAAGAATTTTTCGTAGTCTGCTGCAGGTGTTATCCAGTTTTTTGAACCTACTACAACAGCTGGAGCATCCAGATAATCAAAGCAAAGTTCACTTATTGTTGCCGCCATATCCTTAAGATGACTTCCTCTTTCACATGCATCTGATGCAAGAACTATTCTTCCTGTCTTCTTAACAGACTCTGCAACTAATTCATAGTTGAAAGGTGAAACTGTTCTGGCATCTATTACTTCAGCTTCCATTCCATATTTTTCTTTCAGTTCATCAGCAGCTTCTAGCGCTGTGTATAAAGTTGCACCAACTGTAAGTATTGTTACATCTTTTCCAACTCTTTTAATATCTGGATCACCAATAGGTATCTCATAATATTCTGTTGGAACTCCGCCTTCATGGAACATCTCACCCTTATCATAAAGTTTCTGACTTTCAAAGAATATTACTGGATCGGTACCATTCAACGCTGCATTGAGCAATCCCTTTGTGTCATATGGCGTTACTGGGAATACAACTTTAAGTCCCGGGATATGTGCGCATAAACTGGTCCAGTCCTGAGAGTGCTGAGCACCATACTTTGCACCTACGCTTACTCTTACTACAACAGGCATATTTAATATTCCGGCACTCATTGACTGCCATTTCGGTAACTGATTGAACACCTCATCTCCTGCTCTTCCTAAAAAATCACAGTACATAAGTTCCACTACCGCTCTTCCTCCTGCCATAGCATATCCAACTGCAGAACCGACTATAGCTGCTTCGCTTATGGATGAGTTGAAAAGTCTGTGATATGGTAAAGAATCAGATAATCCTCTGTATGCTGCAAATGCTCCGCCCCATTCCCTGTTTTCTTCTCCATATGCTATTAAAGTAGGATCAGTATAGAATTTTTCTATCATAGCTTCAAATATAGCATCTCTTATCTGATATACCTTGTTCTTGGAAACGGGCTTTCCATCCACTATACCCATTCTTTCTTTTTTCTGAACCTGCTGATAACGTGCATTCTCTTCCAAAGGTGCATATGCATCACAAGGCCTGTCTTCCATTTTTTCTATTCTTCTATTTGAGAACATCAATTCTTCAATAGCTCTTGGATTAGCGACTAAATCCATCTTTGGAGTAATAGTCTCATCAATAGTCATCTTAAATATCCTGAATATAAGTGAAGCTGTATCAGAAAGTATAGAATCGAATTCTTCATCTTTGGCTATTCCGCCTTTCGTAAGCTTCTGTCTGTATTCAATCAATGAATCCTGCTCCATCCACATATCTATCTCTTCTTTGGTTCTGTATGCCGAAGCATCAGATGGTGAATGACCTGCAAATCTGTAAGTCAGAACATCTAAAAGAACTGGTCCCTGTTTCTTTTCTATAATTTCTCTCTTTCTTTTATATGCATCAATTACAGCTAAAGGATTATATCCGTCAATTCTTTCAGCATGCATCTGGTCAGGATTAACGCCTGCACCGAAACGTGCAAGAAGGTCAAATCCCATTGTTTCTCCTTTTGTCTGACCACCCATACCGTAACAGTTATTAAAGAAATTAAATATAATAGGAAGACCGCCTTTATGCTCTTTCTCCCATAAAGTTCTGTACTGGTCCATAGAAGCAAAACATATTCCTTCCCAAACTGGTCCGCAGCCCATAGATGCATCACCAAGATTAGCTATTACCATGCCTTTTTTTTGGTTTGCTTTTTTGAATAATGCAGCACCTGCTGCTATATCTGCACTTCCTCCGACTATTGCATTATTTGGAAAGATTCCAAATGGTATAAAGAAAGCATGCATAGATCCGCCTAATCCTCTATGAAAACCAGTTTCTCTTGAGAAAATCTCAGCAAGTGTTCCATAAAGCAGGAAGTCCATTGCAAGCTCCTTAACTGTCTTTTGGTCTTTTTGAACTACTTTCAATATTCTGCCATCAAGATAATTTTCCATTATATCCATAAGCTCTTTATCCGAAAGTTTCTCAATAGCGGACAATCCCTTTGCAAGAATCTCTCCATGACTTCTATGTGATCCGAAAATGAAATCATCTATTCCAAGCGTGTATGCTTCACCAACAACGGAAGCTTCCTGTCCCATTGAAAGGTGAGCAGGACCTGGGTACGTATGCTCAACAGAATTGTATTGCCCTGTGGTCTTAACAGCATTAAGCATGCTCTCGAATTCACGAATTATAGCCATATCCCTGTATATTCGCATGAAATCATTTTTTGTGAATATCTTCTTCTCTTCGTCAAGCGTCTTATTATATGCACAGACGTCTATGTCTTTAAATTTAATCTTACTTTTCTTTCTTAATTCAGATGGATTAAGTACTAATTCTTTTGTCATTTTATTTCTCCTCGTATAATTTTACTTACTGTTATTGTTTATTACTTCCATTAAAAAGCGAAAAGCGCTTCTCTTATAATCTCACAAACTGTCGGATGCGGAAAAACCAGTTCCTTTATGTCTTCCACTGTCATCTGAGTCTCTATCATCATAGCAGCACCATATATTAACTCAGATGCATAGTTGCCTATCAGACTTACGCCTATCAGCCTGTTAGTATCTTTTTCTCTTAATACTTTACATATTCCATTTCCGCCTTCGTTCTCAGCAACATATCTTCCTGAGAATTTCATGGATAATTTAACCGATTCAAAATTCATGTTCTTCTGTTTTGCTGTAGTTTCCGTTTCGCCTACTGATGCAACTTCAGGATTTGTGTATATTACTGAAGGTATAGCGTTATATCTCATAATATCTTTCTTGCCTGTCATATTATTCACGCATACTTCTGCTTCTCTGTATGCTGTATGAGCAAGCATCGACATTCCGTTAATATCTCCTGCAGCATAAACTTCCGCCAAATTCGTACGGCCAAACGAATCGGTAATTATAGCTCCTCTTTTGTCTGTCTCTACGCCTATGTTTTCCAGCCCCAGATCTTTTGTAGCGGGACGTCTTCCTATACTTACCAATGTCTTATCAGCTAATATCTCGAAACTTTTCCCATCTTTTTCAAAAATAACCGAGTTCTCAGTAAATGATGTTACTTTACTGCCTAAATTAAATATTACTCCTTTTTTCTCGTATTCTTTTCTCAATAATTCTGATATCTCATCATCTATAGGTCCACCTATCTTGTCGAGCATCTCAACTACTGTAACAGTACTTCCTACAGAGTTATAGTATGAAGCCATTTCCAACCCTATAACTCCGCCTCCGACTATAACTAAATTTTTTGGTATTTCTGTTAAGTCCAGTACTTCTCTGTTTGTTAGAACGAATCCTTTTTCATATCCTTCATGTAATCCTGGAATAGGAGGCATTATAGGTACTGATCCTGCACATATTAGCAGTCTGTTTGCTGTATATTTCTCGTTATCAGCGCTTACTACATAACCCTCTGATGATTTTTTCTCAATTTTGGCTGTTTTTTCAACAACAGTAACATTGTGATGCTTCAAAGCTCCTTTAACGCCTGTTACCAAAGTTTTTACAACCTTGTTTTTTCTTTTTATAACAACCTGCTGGTCAATTGAAGACTCTGTAACCTTAATACCATATTGTTCTGAATGTTTAGTGTAATCATATATCTTAGCAGAATACAGCAAAGCTTTTGATGGCACGCATCCTTCATTAAGACATACTCCTCCTAAATTTCTCTTTTCAAACAACAGCACATTTAAACCTTTTGCTGCAGCTCTTTCAGATGCTAGATATCCTGCAGGCCCTCCGCCTATTACTATTAAATCGTATTTCATCAAAAACCTCTTTCTATTTCGCAAGCATCATTTCAAAATTCTCAAGATTTGAGCAAAGTTCCTGTAAAAATCTGGCAGCAGGAGCTCCATCAACCACTCTGTGATCAATTGTCAGAGACAATCCCATTGCCTGATAAGCTTTGAGCTGACCGTTAACTTCCTTTACCCTTGTAGTAAGACCGCAAACGCCTAATATTGCTGTCTGTGGAGGATTAATAACCGGAGTGAATGATTCTACCCCAAGATTGCCAAGATTGGTTATTGTAAAGGTTCCCCCACTGAGAAGATCAGGACTTATACTTCCTGATTTGCTCTTTGCAGCAAGTTCCTTGACTTGTAGTGAAATATCATTTAACGATTTCATATCAGCATTGAAAACTGTAGGAACCATTAATCCTCTTGGAGTATCTATAGCTACACCCATATGAACAGTATTAAACCGTTTCATAACATCATTAGCAAAATGCGCATTTAAGTCTTTATGAGAAAGAAGAGTTTTAGCTGCAGCATAAACCACTATATCATTAATTGTTATGTTAGCAAGTCCCAGTCTTTCTGCATTTGCTTTTACCATAGCTCTGTAATTTAATATGCCTGTAGCGTCAAATGTGGAATTCATTGTGAGCTGAGCCATTTCAGAAATGGATGAATGCATAGTACGTGCAATAACCTTTCTTATATTCGTTAGCTTTTCCTCTGTATATTCAACAAATCCTTCTTCCGTTTTCGCAAGCATGTGTTCGGGCTGAACCTGTTTACTTAAATCATCAACTGTAACCCTTCCACCAATACCGGTAGCATTATATGATGCGCCTTCAACATATCCTGATTTTGCAGCGGATGTAACTTTAGTGCCATCTTTAGCTAGTTTTTGAACATCTCTTTCTATTACCCTGTTGTTAGGACCAGTGGGTTCTGCATACAAAACATCAACACCTGTCTTATCTGCTAAAGACTTTGCACGAGGTGAAATTTTCAAACTTTCTGAATCATTTGCTTTAATAGGTTCTTTTTTTCTCTCAGGTTTTGAATCTTCAACTGTTTTAGTATCTTTATTTTCCTGTGATTCAGGCTTGCTTTCCTGTGCTCCATCTGGAGTAAATCCAGAGATATCCTCACCTTCTTCACCTATAACGCACATATTTAAAAGACATGGTACATCATCGCCTTCTTCAAAATACGTTTCTAAAAGGACACCTTCAACTTTTGATTCTTCATCGAAAGTTGCCTTATCAGTTTCATATGTAAACAATATGTCGCCTACATTAACTTTATCGCCTTTTTTCTTGTGCCATTTGGAAACTACACATGATTCTACTGTATTTCCCTGCCTTGGCATAATAACTGCTGTTGCCATATTCTATCCTCCATTCTTAATGCATAGCAAAGAACTGCTCATGCTGTTAGATTCTAACATGTTTATGTTATTTATGCAATATAAATTTACATTATTTTTTGTTATATATCCATGTCTTTTAACATATCCAAAACTATTTCATTAACCTTGGAAGGATTCGCACAACCTTTTGTAATTTTCATTACATAACCTACAATTGGCCCCATTGCCTGAATGTTCCCGCTTTTAAATGACTCAACAGACTTAGCATTTAAAGAAATGGCTTTTGTTACATATTCCTTAAGCTTCTGAATATCGTTAATCTGAAACATATTCTTTATTTTTACCTGTTGCTTTGGATCAAAGTCTTCTTTTAAAAGCATATCAATTAGTTTCTTTGCAGTTGTTGTATTTATCTGGTCTTTGTCTGTCATATCAGCTATCACAGCCCATCTTTCAGCTTTTATCTCTAGTGCCTTTTCTGACAGCGGTATCATGAGGTTAGCTAGAGTTTTGTATGCTGATGTCAAACTGGCTGCTGTTTCGTAAAGTACAGAAATTTTCATATCAGATACAAGCATTTCACTGTCAAATGAAGATAAACCGTACTTTTTCATAATCTGTGGTTTCTTGTCTTTTGCCAGTATAGGCAGTATTCTTTTTATGGACTGTACATACTCATCTGTCAGATTAATCGGTACCAGGTCAGGATCAGGAAAATATCTGTAATCATCAGCATCTTCTTTTTCTCTCATTGAATATGTTTTCTTATTTTTTTCATCATATCTTCTTGTCTCCTGAACTATTTTCTTATCAGCAAGCAAGCTGTCAACCTGGCGTACAAATTCGTATTCTATGGCTTTTTGAATGAATGCAAAAGAATTAAGATTTTTCATTTCAGTTCTTGTTCCAAGCAATTTGTCAGTTTCTTTTCTTACTGAAAGATTTACATCAGCCCTGAATGAACCTTCATTCATTCTGCAGTCAGATATTCCTAGATTCAATAAAATTGTTCTCAATTTATTTAAAAAAATGCCAACCTGTTCAGTTGATTCGAAATCAGGCTCTGTAACTATTTCTATAAGGGGAACTCCACACCTGTTACAGTCAATCATGGTACCCTTTTCATCATCATGTATAAGTTTGCCAGCATCTTCCTCTAAATGAATTCGTGTAATATTTATCCTTTTTTCACCTTCAGCTGTTACTATATCAAGATATCCGTTAATACATAACGGCATGTCATATTGGGATATCTGATATGCTTTTGGAAGATCCGGATAAAAGTAATTCTTTCTGTCCATTTTACTGTTTAAACTAATTTTGCAGTCGGTAGCCAGACCGGCCATTATTGCATACTCAACAACCTTTATGTTCATTACCGGAAGAGTACCAGGCATTCCAAGACATATCGGACAGGTCTGAGTATTTGCACTTGCTCCAAAATCTGTAGAACAGCTGCAGAATATCTTGCTATCAGTTTTTAGCTCCACATGAACTTCCAGTCCTATTGTCATAATATATCCTTTGTAACTAGTCATTTCTGTTCTCCTTGTTATTCTGTTCGTATGCGTATCCTAACTGATAAAGCATACTTTCGGAAAATCTCGGCCCTATAAGCTGCATACCGACAGGTAATTTTTCATCTGTCATTCCGCATGGAACTGACAAGGCAGGAAGACCTGCAATATTTACAGGAACAGTAAATATATCTTCCATATACATTTTTACAGCATCTTTTTCGATATTATCCAAAGAAAATGCAGTAGAAGGAGTAACAGGTGCTAAGATAAAGTCACACTTTTTAAAAGCTTCATCAAACTGCATGCTGACAAGCGATCGTACTTTCTGCGCTTTGTTATAGTACTGGTCGTAGTAGCCCTGACTTAAAACAAATGTCCCAAGCATAATCCTTCTTTTTACCTCAGAACCAAATCCTAAGCTTCTGCTTTGTTCGTACAAACTGGATATATCTTTGTATTCATCAGCTCTGAACCCGTATCTTATTCCGTCATATCGCGCAAGATTGGAAGAAGCTTCTGCACTTGAAATTATATAATATGCATATATGGCCCAGTCTAAAGATGGCATATCCAGCTCCACTATTTCGATGTTCTGTGATGCATACCATTTTATTGCTTTATCAATCCTTATTGAAACAGAATCATCTATACCCTGGCTACAGAACTGTTTTATAATTCCCATTCTTTTTTTTGATATATCTTTTTCAATACAGCATGTTGATGTGTCATATAGTCTTTTTACGCTTGTGGAATCTAATACATCATGACCTTTTATTGCATCAAATACTAGAGCATTATCATAAACACTTTTAGTTATGGGACCTATCTGGTCAAGCGAAGATGCAAAAGCTATAAGACCATATCTTGAAACAGAGCCATATGTCGGTTTAAGTCCAACAACATTGCAAAATGATGCAGGCTGTCTTATTGAACCTCCTGTATCAGAACCTAGTGAAAACACAGTTTGCGATGCTGCAACTGCTCCAGCAGAACCTCCTGAACTTCCTCCGGGCGATTTGGACAAATCATAAGGGTTGTGCGTTTTATGAAAATGAGATGTCGTAGTAGTTGAACCCATTGCGAATTCATCCATATTCAATTTACCTAGAAGAACCATACCGTCTTTTTTAAGCTTGTCATATACGGTTGCATCATATGGGGGTATAAAATCCTCAAGCATTTTTGATGCACAAGTAGTCTTAATGTTTTTTGTACATATATTATCTTTCAAAGCTCCTGGTATGCCATAAAGTAAAGATACATTATCAGTACTAGTTAACTGTTCATCTTTTTTCTTTGCATCGGCTAAAGCCAGATCTTCTGTAATAGTTATGTATGCCTGTATATCAGTTTCTTTATCCGAAATATTATCAAGATATGCTTTTGTTATTTCCACACAGCTCAGTTCTTTTTTTATTATAAGTTCATGAAGGCTCAATATATCTTTTTTTAAAACATCTTTCATATCACACCTCCGCCTTTAAAACTGCAGGTACTGTAATGTATCCGTCGCTATGTGTTTTTGCATTTGAAAGCAATTCATCCTCTGATAGTGATTTTAAAGCTTTATCTTCACGAAAAACATTTTCCATTTCAAAACAAGTATATTTCTGCTCAACATTGCTTGTGTCAATGTTTATTATATTGGATGCGAATTTTATAATATTCTGCATGTCTTCTTTTAAGCTTTTCTTTTCCTCTTCTCTCAAAGACAGTCTGGCAAGCTTTGACAGTTTATCAATGGGTATCTCTATATCATTCTTTCTTTTTTCCTTCATCTCAAAATGATCCTTGTATGATATATGAAGTGCTTTCAACTGTTCATTTTCCACATAGTCAGGAGCTTTGGTCATAACGCATGAACCGTCTTTGATTTTAGGAAATGCTATGACATCCCTTAATGATGAAGCTTGCCGTAATATCATAATAAGCCTGTCCAGTCCAAATGCGAATCCGCCATGCGGGGGTGTTCCAAAGCTAAATGCTTTAACTAAAAACCCGAATTGAGACTTTATCTGTTCTTTATTCATTCCTAACGCTTCAAACATCAGGTTCTGCATATTGCTATCATGAATCCTTATAGACCCGCTTCCAAGCTCCGTCCCATTTAATACTATATCATATGACAATGCCCTAATGCGTTTTTTATCTGTAAGCATATATTTCAAATCATCAGGATGAGGACAAGTAAACGGATGATGAGCAGCAACAAATCTTTTCTGTTCTTCAGAATACTCAAAAAGAGGAAAGTCTGTTACTATAACAAAACTATATGCTTGCTTATCACACATGTTGTCTTTTTGAGCTATATGTATTCTTAAACTGCCCAGTATTTTTCGTGAATTCTCAAAAGTATCTGCACAGAACACAATAAAGTCATTTGGTTGCGCATCCATTTGAGTGAATAATTCATCCATTTCCTTTTTTTCTATATATTTTGTAAGGATGGAATTTATCGTTCCATCAGATTCAATGGCAATCCACGCCATTCCTTTTGCGCCAAATTCAAGAGCTTTTTTTGTAAGCTGCTCAATTTCACCTCTGGTCATTGAGGCTTTGTTCTTGTAGTTTATAGCCCTGATGCATTCAGATCTTTTGAAAATGCTAAAACCCGATTTCTTAACGATCTCTGTTACATCATGAATTTTTAAACCATATCTCAAATCCGGTTTATCACATCCATATGTATCCATTGCTTCAGTATATGTCATACGTAAAAATGGATCTGATATCTCTTTACCAATAGATTTTTTGAAAATATGCTTAAATAACTTCTCTAAATGTATCAGAACATCCTCCTGTTCAACAAAGCTCATTTCCATATCTACCTGTGTAAATTCCGGTTGTCTGTCTGCTCTTAAATCCTCATCCCTGAAGCATCTTGCTATCTGGTAATACTTATCCATTCCGCCAACCATTAAAAGCTGCTTAAATATCTGAGGTGACTGTGGAAGCGCATAAAACTTCTGCTGGTGCACTCTGCTTGGCACAAGATAATCCCTTGCTCCTTCAGGAGTTGATTTAGTCAGTATAGGAGTCTCTATCTCAACAAAACCATCATCATCAAGATATTCCCTTATAACTTTCGATACCATATGTCTGAAACGAAGGTTATCAGATATCTCTGTTCTTCTTATATCAAGGTATCTGTATTTTAATCGTAAATCTTCTTTAATAAATGTATTATCATCTATTGCAAAAGGAAGATTTGATGCTTCTGACAAAACCACAATATCCGATACTTTCAGTTCTATCGTTCCTGTTTTAAGTTTGTCGTTGTATGTCTCCTCTCCTCTGATCCTTATTATCCCATGCATCTGAACTACTGACTGCAATTTTATCTGTTCAGCAAGCGAAAAAACATCATCTGTAACATCATTTAAATCAAATACTGTCTGAAGAATACCTTCTCTGTCTTTTAAATCAATGAATATTACACCGCCCATATCTCTTTTGGACCATACCCATCCATTGACAGTAATACTTCTGCCGACATAATCTTCACTTATTAACCCGCAATATTGTGTTCTTTTCATGACACCTTCTCTTCCTGGCAACAAAAAAACCTTTCGTAGCCAAATAAAATATTTATCTGGGACGAAAGGTAATTATCCATTCCGCGGTGCCACCCGTTTTGATCATAATGATCCGCTCTTTTCAGCACTGACATGCCTAACGGTTATAACGTTCCGTAATCCGTCTGAGCCTACTAGTATATACTTTCGGTCAGCTGCTCGAAGATGTTCTTCATCTTAGGTTTCTATACCCGCATCTCACCATTCGCGGACTCTCTTTGATATATACCCTGACTACTCTTCTTGTCATCGCATTATTTTTCATTATGCTAACACTAAATAAAACTAGTGTCAATATATTTTTTCAATTTACCCTGCACT
>JAQVAJ010000358.1 GCA_028690885.1 Clostridia bacterium | reverse complement strand
CGGTATTGTATTCAAAAGCCTCTCCCGGAGCATTATTCATAGGCATTTTCAAAGCCGCTTCGACCCAGTCCTGAGCTAAAAAATAGGTTGTATAATTCTCATCTATACTGCTTAACCCTCCCATCATGGTTAAGACATGCTCAATTGTTATATCTTTTTTTCGTCCATCGTCAATATCAATAAAATACTGAGGTATATAATCAGATACTTTATCTTTGATACTGTTTATGAGACCCTGCTCTATAGCAATACCTGTTAATGCAGACATCACGCTTTTGGTTACTGAGTATACACTGTTTAACTGTTTAGGATAAAAATCGTTGTAGAATTTCTCATATACAAGATAACCTTTTCGTATAACAAGCATACTTTTTAAATTAGGATACTCTCTTTTTATCAATTTATCTGCTTTATCCAGTATAGATGAATCTATACCAAGTTCTTCTGGAAGCGCTTTGGACCACTGTTCAGTAGGAAATGATGCATTTTGTGTTATGAGAGTATACTCATCCGGGTTATACTTATCTGAACATCCGCTGATAAGAATTAAAGCAAAACAGATTATTATCATAATTATCCTTTTCATTTTCCTACCATTTCCTTTCAAAACTCACCGCATAAGAAAATACAGCAGTTTTTTTTCCTTATTATTACATTTCTGTTCATATAAAAGGTATAATTTTATTCATTTTATGTCAATATGTATAATATAATATTTACATAGACAATTGTGACATATTCATAAATACTGTTTAATAGAGGTTAGTGTAAAGAAGTTTTGGTTTTTGGAAAAATAATCTAAATAGTTGACATCAGCAAACAATAGTACTAGACTAATCATAATATTTAAGAATAACCGGAAGGAAAATGATGATGAACTGTAATATTAGTGAAATTAAAACTAAAGACACAATAATGCAAATGATGAATTCAAAGCTTCACGACCTGTGGCCAGTATCATCATACCCTGAGTAAATAAAAAAAGAAGGATATGCAAGGTGTAAGCCACAAAGCTTACACCTTTTTTTTAATTAGATATAAGATATTTTGATTTTGAAAGGAGAAAAATGTTGCGACAGATGACTGCAACATGTAAAAAATGAAATGAACATATTAATCGGAGGAGCATGGCCTTATGCAAATGGCTCATTACACATTGGACATATAGCAGGTCTTTTACCTGGTGATATAATAGCGCGTTATTACAGAGCAAAAAAAGATAATGTTTTTTATGTCTCTGGCACTGACTGTCATGGTACGCCAATATGCATAAAGGCAAAAAAGGAAAATACTTCACCCCAACAAATCTGTGATAAATATCATAATGAATTTACGGAAGTTTTTAACAGATTGGGATTCAGTTATGACCTATATGGAAAAACGACAGATAAATGGCATATAGATTTTGTTCAGAATTTCCATAAAGAGCTCTATAAAAGTAAGTATGTATATGAACTGGATTCACCTTCAGCATACTGTAATAATTGCGATAAACCATTAACAGACAGGCTGGTAATTGGAACATGTCCGATATGCGGAAATGAAACCAATGGTGAGCAGTGCGATTTCTGTACAACCGTAAATGATGTAACCAGTATAAAGAACCCAATATGTTCTGAATGTAAAAATCCTGTATTCTTCTATAACACAAAACATCTGTATATAGCCATATCAAAACTGGAAAATCAATTAAGAAAATATCTTGATAAGCATAACAACTGGCGAAAAAACGCTATTGCTTTTACTAAGAGATATATTGACGAAGGACTTAAAGACCGTGCAATAACACGTGATCTGGAATGGGGTATAGAAGTACCAAAACAAGGATATGAAAAGAAAAGGATATACATATGGGCAGAAAATGTATTAGGGTATCTTTCTGCAAGTAAAGTGCTATGTGAAAAAAGAGATATACCTTTTAGTGCTCTTTGGAAAGATAATTCGCGTCACTATTATGTTCATGGTAAAGATAACATACCTTTCCACACGATTATACTTCCCTCACTGCTGCTTGCTCATAATCAGTATACTCATCTGCCAGATGACATAATATCTAATGAACATCTTACACTTGAAGGAAGAAAAATATCCACAAGTAAAAACTGGGCTATATGGGCAAAAAACATTGTAGAAAAATATAACCCTGATTCCATAAGATACTTCTTAATTGCTAATGGACCTGAAAAAAGAGATACTGATTTCACATGGCGCGAATTTACGGAAAGGAATAACTCTGAGTTACTTGGAACTTATGGTAATTTTGTGAACAGAACGCTTTTATTTACAAAAAAATATCAAAATAGCATCGTACCTAAAGGAGTTTCCGATATTGCGATTAACAAATTGATAGAAAACACATTTATAGGTGTTTCTGGCAAAATTGAAGAAGGCAGACTTAAAGAGGCTCTTGAAGAAATATTCTCATTAATAAGATTTGGAAATAAGTATTATGACACATTAGAACCCTGGAAAACTCGGCTGAATAATCAAAAGGAATGTGATAATGCTATTTACAACTGCACTCAGATAATAGCTAACGCAGCAGTTCTTTTGAAACCTTTTATCCCATTTTCATCAGAAAAGGTTCAATCCTGGCTTAACCTGGATGATGGCTGGAGTATAAAAAAAGTAGAGGCAGGATATACCCTGCCTGAAATCTCTATACTTTTTGAACGTATATCTATTCCCTCGCAGCCTCTGCCATAGCCAATATGTTCTCTGCTGGCACATTAGGAAGAATCTCCTCATGGCTTGGAGAAATAACGATGTTCGGACCTAGAATCGATTTCACTCTTCTTACCTCATCTTTAATCTGAGAAGGTGTGGCATTAACAAAGAAAGTCTGCGCATCTATGCCTCCTAA
>JAQVAJ010000357.1 GCA_028690885.1 Clostridia bacterium | reverse complement strand
ACAGACAAAGTATTAATGGAAATGGAAATAAAAAAAAGAGCAAATACAGATATGCTTACAGGGCTTGGTAACCGTGATTCAATGATGCGCTGGATGTCAGAAGTATTGCCTTCAGAGCAGTTTCCCATTGGAATAGTCATAACTGACTGTGACAGACTGAAAGAAATTAATGATACATATGGACATATTACAGGTGATGAGTTTATAAAAATGACAGGTGCTGTTCTAAAGGAAAGTTTCCCAGAAAAAGCAAAAATATTCAGATCCGGAGGAGATGAATTCCTAATAGCAATACCTGGAACAGAACTTGACGAATGCCTGGCATATATGGATAAAGCAGAAAAGAAAGGCGTTGATATTAACGGATGCAATATGAACTTTTCATCAGGAGCATCAATAATCAGATCGCCAGAAGAAGATATTAAAAAGGTAATGCACCAAGCAGATTCATTGATGTATTTGAAAAAGAAGAAAAAGCGTAAGATGTAATAAAGCTGATATAAGAAAAGATACAGGATAATAAAAGTAAAATTCTTAAAAATCTAATATTTATACAGAAGTACCCATATAGAGAAGCGTGAAGCTGTTGAAGAGTTTTCTGAAAAGGAACAAGCAAGAATCATTCAAATATTTGCTATTAATAGCATAAAATCAAGAAAAAGCGTAAGTTATTGCAATCAATAGCACAAACTTGTAATTTATATGAGTTTGTGCTATGATTTGCATAAAAGGAGATGTATTGCCATGATTGATACTCATAATTTAAAGAGAAGAGATTTATATCTAAATAAAATCATTGCCTTTCAGGATACAGAACCTGTAAAAGTGGTAACTGGCATACGTCGTTGCGGTAAATCGAGTTTACTAAAACTTATGGCAGCACATTTGAGCGAAACTGGAATTGAAGATAATCAAATTATAGAGATGAATTTTGAATCCTACGAATTCAAGAAAATGACTGCTGATGAACTATACTATTACGTAAAACAGCGAGTTATTTCTGGAAGACGGATGTATTTATTCTTTGATGAATTGCAACGCATCACCGGATGGGAAGACACTATCAATGCATTTCGCGTAGACTTTAACTGTGATATATATGTTACTGGTTCAAATGCTCACTTATTATCTTCAGAATATTCTACTTATCTTTCTGGTAGATATGTGGAAATAAAGATGCTGCCGCTATCTTTCAGCGAGTTTCTTTACTTCCATGATTTTGAAGTTAAAGAAACAATAAGCGCAATAGGGGGTACACGTAAGCGAGTTTTTTATAAATCCGGGGAACTTTATGAACTAAAGGAACTCTTTAATACCTATATGCGTTTTGGAGGAATGCCTGGGATAGCAGATGTAGGTCTAGATATTGAAAAAGCAATGGTTCTGTTAGATGGTATTTATTCAACAGTTGTAATTCGCGATATATTAGAACGAGAAAAACGTAGAAGCCAGAGGCAGATTACTGATCCAATCTTACTAAGAAAAATTATTTTATTTCTTGCAGATAATATTGGCAGCAATATTTCTGTTTCATCTATTGGTAATATTTTAATCAATGAAGGATTACTTGATGATAGTAAGCGAAAAGGAGCTCCTAGCGCTCATACCGTACAGGCATATGTAAATACATTGCTTGAGTCGTATTTCTTTTATGATATCAAGCGATTTGATATCAAGGGGAAAGAATTTTTACAAACGCTTGGTAAATACTATATTGTAGATATAGGCTTGCGCAACTATCTGTTGGGATTAAGAAATCGCGATATCGGTCATGCTTTGGAAAATGTAGTTTATCTAGAATTAGTACGCAGAGGTTACGATGTGGCAATAGGAAAAGTAGACAAATCTGAAGTGGATTTCATCGCTACAAAAACTGATGATAAACTTTATATTCAAGTAACAGAATCCATGACAAACGAAGATGTACGTCATAGAGAGCTTACTCCTTTGCAAAAAATCAATGATAATTATGACAAGATAGTCCTTTCACTGGATACAGGACTGGATGAATCCTATGATGGTATAAAATCGATTAATCTGATTGACTGGCTTATATAATCAGGTAATATGTTTTTGAAGATTAGTATTTAATAAACCTGTCTGTAAATGACAGGTTTTCTACACTATATAACCCTTACACTACTAATATGTGCATAGCCATATTCGTCATAAACTTCCTTTTTAAGTCCGAACTCAACAGGTGTGTCATTTTCAAATAATCCGACAGCAAGCTTATAATCACCTTTTGGGATATCTATAGGATGTATTGTAAGTCTGACCTCTGTTTCTCTATTCTCAAGCCACTCTGTGTTGTCAGCGTCTGTTGGGTATATATATGATTTGTTCTGATTTACAAGGGCTATCTTCAGGTCGTATTTATGATATGCAGGAGCGAATCCTCTGTTTTCTATAAACAAAGTGACCGCATTATCTTTATCTAATTTTATATCATTCCCATTATTAACCGTGATTCCGTTTATAAAGTACCAGTAGCCCAGTCTGTTGGCTGCATATTCTGTCATGTATCTGTTCTGCTCTAACCATGGTCTTGGGTATCCATGGAATCCTGCAAATGTTGCTTTTGTCTGTCGCATAGCCTCAATAAATGGAAAACCTGATTTTAAATTATCTTCACGTACTAATACATAATGTTCAAGCTCCAAAGTTACAGGAGCGTGTTTATTAAAGTAGTCAAAAATCCAAGGGCTTCGTAATGAGGTATACCCACAGTCTCTGGAATAACAGCTTACCTGTACAGAGTCATCATCAATTCCCATTTTCAATTCAGCTGCACGATTAATGATCCTTATATTCTCATCAATTCCTCTTTCCCAGCAGGAATTTACAAAATCATCATTGAACAT
>JAQVAJ010000356.1 GCA_028690885.1 Clostridia bacterium | reverse complement strand
CAATACCTAAGTCGTTTAATATAAATGATAAAGTAATGGGTAACGAATCAGGTATTTTTCCAGCAAAATCCTCTTTAGGAACTAAAATAATTAGTATTAATCTTTTACTTGAAAACAATACTGATCCGGTTTTATGGAGAGGACCTATTATATCGGGTGTATTAAAGCAATTTTTTACTGATGTAATATGGGGAGAATTGGACTATCTACTGATTGATATGCCTCCGGGAACAGCAGATACTGCATTAACAATCTTTCAATCATTACCAGTAGATTATGCTTTAATAGTCACATCACCACAGGATTTGGTTTCCATGATAGTTGAAAAAGCTATTAAGATGGCTGACATGATGAATATTTCGGTTTTAGGAGCAGTTCAAAATTTCAGTTATGTAATATGTGATAAATGTGGAAATAAAATTGAACTATTTGGAAATGAAAGTGGAAATAATTTAAGTATACCTATTTTAGACAGAATACCTTTTGATAAAAAATTAAGTTCTGCAATTGACAGAGGTATGATAGAATTAACTGACAATTCATATTTGTCGAACACTATAAATGAATTAATTAATAAACAAATATAATCATTTAACTGTTCACTAATTAGATAATCAAAAGAGTAATTTAAATTTACAAATAAAAACGGGTTTAATCCCGTTTTATTTTAATAAATATTCAATTCTATTTTTAGCAAAATTTCTTTATAGCTTCTGCCAAAGGCAAGACATTATCAGTATGAGCAACCAATGAAATTGGTTTGCTAAGATCCAGACTGAAGATACCCATTATTGACTTTGCATCAACAACATATCTTCCTGAAATCAAATCTATATCATAATTAAATGCTGAAACAATATCTGCAAATTCTTTGACATCACTTATTGAAAGAAATTTTATATCAATTGTATGTTTCATTTATATAATCCTCCTTTCGTTAATATAGCATATTAAATATAAAACTTCAATAATGATTATGGTATAATGATTTTGAGGTAATTGTATTATGGTAAAATTAAAAAATAGAGAGATAAGTGTCGAGATAAATCCTATTGGAGCAGAAATAGTATCAATCAAAAAAAATGGATATGAATACTTGTGGCAAAAGAATCCAAATATATGGAATGGACAGGCTCCCAATTTATTTCCTATTATTGGCAGACTTAAAGATGAAGAATACGAACATGAGGGAAGAATGTATAATATTAAAATACATGGATTTGTAAAACATTCAATGTTTGATATTACTGAAAATACTGAAAATTATGTTTCTTTTATGCTTTCAGCAAACACCGAAACATATTCTTCATATCCTTTTGATTTTGATTTAATTATTACATATGAGTTAATGAATGAATCAATAAAAAAACAATATATTATCATAAACAAAGGTTATAAACCTATGTATTTTGAAGTCGGAGGGCATGAAGGTTTTAATTTAACATTTTCTGAAAATAAAGTAATGGATGATTACTACATTGAGTTTTTTGAGAATGATATCTACTCATATACAACAGATAAAAATATAATGCTTAATAAAGATTTAAAAAAAATAAATTTGAACAATAAAAAACTTTACTTGAATCCTCAAATATTCACTAATGACGCATTAATATTAGATTGCTCAAAACTTAACTCAAGATCAGTAACTTTGAAATGTGATGGTTCTGATAGAAGTATAACTGTAAATTTTGATGATTTTGATTATCTTGGAATATGGTCAAGACCTACTTATTCTAACTATGTGTGTATTGAACCATGGTCAAGTCTTCCTGACTGTAATTATATTGACAAGAAAATTGAAAACAAAATCGGTGTGAAATCACTAAGTCCTAATAAAACAGATATATTGTCATACATAATAGAGGTAAGATGAAAATTGATAATCTAGTAGAAAAAATTAAAAATTCAAAATCAATTGTTTTCTTTACCGGAGCAGGAGTGTCAACAGAAAGCGGTATACCTGATTTTAGAAGTAGTAAAGGATTATATAAGGAAAGATACCAAGGTTATAGTCCAGAGCATATTTTAAGCCATAATTTTTTTTATGAGCATACAGATATCTTTTATAAATTTTATTTTGATAATATAGTTCATATAGATGCAAAACCAAATAAATTCCATAAAAATATTACTAAGCTTGAAAAAATGGGTTACGATGTTGCTGTAATAACCCAGAATATTGATAATCTTCACAATGAAGCAGAAAATACTAACGTTTATGAGCTACATGGTAGCATAAACAGAAATTATTGTACATCTTGTAAAAAATTTTTTAATTTAGACTACATGATAAAAAATACTAACAACATAGTTAAATGTGATTATTGTAACAGTCTTGTAAAACCAGATGTCGTACTATATGAGGAACAGCTTGATGAATCAGTTATTGAAAATTCAATATCTAAAATTTTAAAAACTGATGTAATGATAGTCGCAGGGACAAGCTTATCTGTATATCCTGCTGCATCATTCATTGATTTTTATAAAAAAGATTGTTTATGTATTATAAATAAAACAACTACATTACATGATGATAGAGCTGATTATATTTTCTATGACTCCTGCTCTGTAATTTTAGAAAAATTAGTTAACAAGTTGGAAAATCAGCCATGAACGAATTAACAAGTGTTAAAGGTATAGGGCCTAAAGCAAATGAAAAATTAAATAGTTTAGGAATTTCTTCGATAAAAGATTTACTTGAGTATTATCCAAGATCATATATAGATAGATCTACAATCTCAAATGTTTCTAATGCTAATGAAACAGAATATATTGCACTAAAAGGTATTATTACAAATATTATTTCAAAAAGGCTGCCATATGGTAGAAAATTACACATCACAACAGCTTTTTTTAGAGACAAAACGGGACAAATAG
>JAQVAJ010000355.1 GCA_028690885.1 Clostridia bacterium | reverse complement strand
TTCTTTCGCTTAAAGATGGAACCATAGTATCAGAAGATATGGCAAGAGGAACAATGGATGTTATAAGGAAGCTGTCAGACAAGATGCCTGATAATACCAAAGAAGCAGTTATAAACTACATAGAAAACACTGATACTGCGATAGGAGTGTACAATGCGCTAAAGACCAAAGCTCCGTATCTTCCAATAAAGCTTAGAAAATCAGGGCCAGTGCTTGCAATACATGTTGGTTTAGGGTTTGTGAGTGTTTCATATATTACGGAATGAATTATTGAAGAATAAGTTAGTTATTTCATTTATATCATTTTATGGTTCTAAACAAAAAGCAGAATAATGAGGTATACTTTTAATATTGTTTTTGTAACCGAAATTTTAGATTATTAAAGCGGGAATCCTCGATTGTTCAATTGCCTATGTAGTTCACCAGAAACATGTATTGAACCAAACTCTTGGTAGATTGAAAAACTAATTTTTGTATACCTTTGTAGAACGGAATTTACTTTTTCAATCTACGGATAAAGAAAAAAAATAGAATATATATTGACATTTATAGAGGGTTTTAGTATATTATAACAGTCAATGTAACAAAAAAATGCAGGGTATGTCTTATAAAAAAAGACAGAATATTATACTACTCGGATTGCCTATTACTTAATTTAATATAAATAGTGATAATAAATTGTGTATATTATAGAAAAATGGAGGTAGATATCTTATCAAAAAAACTAAAAAAAATAGTACTGTTAATGATAATGATTGCATTAATTATATTACCACTTGCCTCAGCAAGTGCTCAATGTTCCCATGATCCGTATTAATGGAATGAGGATTTCGTCTATTTTTATGAGTACGGTGACGAACTTACTTGTATCAAGACAACAGTATGTGAATATGAATGTAGAATATGTGGAGAGTTATGGAGCGAAGTAACAAGTGTTGATCAAATTAACCATGATTGGTGCTTAACAGAATGTTTAGGACCGGTTCCAGGTGAACCCACATATTATTATCTATATACTTGTAGTCAGTGCGGACACACAACCATAGCAATAGAGTTTCCTCATTGATTCATCTGTGTTCTGCTAATTATGCAATACTACCAGAACATCTTAAATGTTTCAAATAACATAATATACACATAATTATCGCTATATCTAATACATAATCTTAAGATTTTTGGCATTTATACAAATGAAAACAAATGGAGGCCAGTATGAAAGATAAAATTAAAATCAGTAAAAAAGCTTTATGGGTTATCATAACAAGCATAGTTATTGTTGTGGTTTTAACCGTAGGATTAATAGTATTTAAAGATGATTTATTTAAGAGCGAAGAAGTTTTTCAAAGCGATATCGTAATAAAAAGGACAGATGGGCAGGAGTCGCTTGAAATGCCACTTGAATATGCCGACATATTAATTAAAAATGTCTCTTTCAATAAAGACTATTTAGTTGGTTTAAAGATTTCAACGGGTAATCTTGATTTAGGGGGATCGGCTATAAGGTGGGGAGCACCTCCAGACTTACTCGTGAATATGAAAGATGAAAAATCCGAAGGCACTTTCAAATTGATAAAGTACTGTAAAGGTATTACTGATGTAAGTACAATAAGTACTGATAAGAAAAGGTCCAACATAACGTTTTATGAAGGCTACTCATCGGATATATTTAGTGCTGAGTATAAAGGCAAGCGGGGTGGATACATGATAATACCCTCTTCAATTAGTAAGTATATAAGCAAAGAGTTAATAGGAGAGGATAAATTTTTACATATAATAATGGCTGACGGATCAAGTATTATATCATATGAGATAATAGGGGAATATAAGACAAAGAGTGAATATGACACCATATATTTATCATATACGGGCTTAAGTAAACAAATAAATAATGCTAAAAAGCAAATAGATTGCTTTATACAATCAGCAGAGATTGATGTATATGAAGAAAAAGATCTTACAAAATACATAGACTTCCTTGGAAGATATTTTGCAGATGGCAATAATTTACAGTTGTATGAAGGCAAATTGAATAAGTTTGATGAGCCCTATAAATACTATTTTTCTCATTCACTCGACATGCAAACAACCCCTGTAGAGTTACCTATTGACACTGCTTTAAGTCCCACTGTTAACCCTGATACAAACTCTCCATCGGTTTACAACAATGAACTTAACATCATCACTATTTCCAGGATTGATGGAAATGTAAACTTGAAGATTCCACACATGTATGCGGACGAACTGATTAAAGGGTATGAGATATATAAAAAGTATATAACTGATATAAGTATTAGTTCCGAAACATATCTTTTCAAAGGTGATGATGGTTTATTGTATTGGAACGGGGATTATTATGATTATAGAGCATTTTTCACGCCAACTCCTGTGTATTTTAAATCAATAACCAGCGTTAGTGAAATAAAGAAAGAAAAAAACGATTGTGAGATTACATTCTATGGGGACTATACTTTTGAGGACCTCGTATCACCAAGGGTAAAAGGTAATACTAAAGGATCTGCAATCATACCTGCAAGGGTTGTCGAAGTTTTGAAAGAGGGCTTTAAAGATGCGGAAGATGTCCTTACCTTCACAGATGGGAAAACAGGTCCTGTACTTTTTTATGCGGAGTTTAGAATAATCGGAGAATATATAACAACCGATGATTCTGATACAGTTTATCTTTCATACTCTGGGTATAACGAGAAATATAGAGATGAAGCACATAAAGATGACTATTTGGATTCCATCGTAATAGAGACAAAAAAAGATATGGATATATCACCATTTCTAGAGTATTTGGAAAGGTTCTTTGCCGATAAGACTAAGTTAGAGAAATTTGAAGGCAGAGAAAATGATTTTTCTGTCGAATATGAGTTTTGTTACGATAG
>JAQVAJ010000354.1 GCA_028690885.1 Clostridia bacterium | reverse complement strand
GCAGAATTAAAACCCAATGCCGTAGTTATTGTAGCTACTGTGAAAGCTTTGAAATATCATGGAGGGGTTAATAAGAAAAAACTTGGTGATACCAATGTTCAGGCTGTTAAAGACGGCATGGACAATCTATATAAGCATATAGAAAACATAACAAAAGTATTCAAAGTTCCTGCAGTTGTAGCTATTAATAAATTCTCGAATGACACTTTGGATGAAATAGAAGTAATAAAAAAAGGCTGTGAATCTTTCGGAGTAACTGCAGTTGAGTGTCTTGTCTGGGGAAAAGGCGGAGAAGGCGGAATTGAACTGGCTGAGAAAGTAGTTGAGTTATGTGATAAGCAGAATGAATTTGAGTACTGTTATGAAAGTGATATGACTATAACTGAAAAAATAAAAGCCATTGCGACTAAAATATATGGAGCAGATGATGTTGAATTTTCTTCTGAAGCTAAATCTATGCTGAAAGTAATAAGAGAAAAGGGATATGATAATCTGCCAGTATGTGTCGCTAAGACGCAGTTCTCATTTTCTGACAATACCAAGCTGATATGCAGGCCTTCTGATTTTGTAATAACAGTCAGGGATTTGAAAATATCAGCTGGAGCAGGGTTTATTGTAGCTCTCACTGGAGAAATCATGACAATGCCTGGTTTACCGAAAGTGCCTGCAGCTGAATCAATTGATATTGATAATGAAGGCAAGATAACTGGATTATTCTAGTAAATATTTAAATTATTGATAATAAATGTCAATTGTCTATTGACACAACTCCTTTTGATGTTAGTATGAATTTCTAAATAATATCAAAAGGAGTATTTATGTTAGCAGAATTTCTTGGTGCAGTAATTAAAAAGGATAGTAGATATCTTCTTGAGCCGGTTGAGATGAATGGTCATATGTATGTTATGTTTCCAAGAGTGGAAACCATAAATGCTATTGCAGGAAAACAAGATATATTGTCATATGGTATAAAAGAAAAATTAAAATTTGATATATCAGTAGGGAAATGTATATATCAAGAAGACTTCAAAGATGGTTTAGATGTTATAAGCTATGCATATTTTGAAGCATGTATTGTAAAAGGAGAAATGCCTGAAAATTTACTTTGGATAGAAGAAGCAGATCTTGATAAAGCAGATTTCATGTTAGGTGATGATATTGTATTAATGCATATTTCAAAGAGGAAGAAAACAAAAGAGGAGATATTAGAATCAAGCTACAAGTATTTATATGACAAAAAGGAGATGCGAAATGGTAAAAATTTCTGTTGTACTGAAGAAAAATGATAAATATATCGTAAGAAAAGAATTTTTTGAAGAAGATCTGTTTTATGGATTCTGGGAAGTAAATAGCAGAAATATGAATGAAGAAAGTAATGATATTCAGCATGTAAATAGTATGTTTGAAGAATTGTATGGAATATCAATTTGTAAAACAAGCTTTTTGACATCGGTTAGCAATCCAAAAACAAGATATGATTTTTATCTTTCAGAATCAGATAAAGAAGAACCAATAAATTTTTCATCGTATGAGATGGTGACTGAAGAGCAACTAATCAGTTTAAATTTTATTTACCCTGATGCGCTATGCAGAGATAAACTGGTTTCATCGGAAAAGAGTCTCAGTCAAAGTGAAAAAGATATTCTTATAGCAGCAGACAAGCTTTTTCATATAAGAAAGAATGCTGCAAGAGCAGATACATTCATAGAACTTATGAATAATCATATTACAGTAAGTGAGTTTGAGGAATATATGCTAAGCAGAATTGAAACATATAAATATGGGATGCCACACTTTGGTTTTGCAGATGATTCTGAGACATCTCTATGTATATGGAAAGAATGATAGAATTAAAATCAAAATCATAATCATAATCATAATCATAATAAAGTGATGTATAACTGTGGTATCATATCCTAAGGGAGGGTGTGATATGTCTGATTATATGATCAAGAAATTGCCCGCAGTAGACTGGCAGGAAGCTTTACCTTTAGGAAACGGCACAGTCGGTGCCATGATTTATGGAAACATCCAAAAAGAAAGAATATTAATTAACCATGAAAGACTCTTTCGTTATCAAAAAGAGCCTATATATGATCCATTCAATAAGCATCTTAATGATGTTAGAAAACTTATGTTAGATGGAAAATATGACGAGGGTGAAAAATACTTTAACGAAAAATTTAAAGAATGTTGCAAGGAAGTATACAATGTTGACCCTTATCAGCCATTTGCTGAACTTTCTATATTCAGAAAACCTGATGATGCATTTGCAGATTATAAAGCTGCACTGGATTTCCAGTCAGCCATAGCAACCGTCAGCTGGATGGAGAAGAATACAAAGATTGTACGAGAAAGTTTTGTTTCATACGATACAGGATGCATATGTACATCAATGTATTCATCAGATGATAAACTGTTGAGTATAAAGGTGAATGTTGACCAAGTTGACGGTGGTGATGAGTATATGGATTCGAAATGTGAGATTAAGAATGATTGCTTAATATATGAGGCAAGATACAAAGACAAAAGGGAGCATGGAGCAGTCATATATGTTGAAACAACAGGTGGAAATGTTGACTTTGTTAAAGATACTATTATTGTTGAAAAAGCAAAAGTTATAAACATATATATGATGCTGTATATATATGAAGATGCAGATAAAGCTGTTAATCGTCTTATAAAACAGATTAAAAAATATGAATATAACCAGCTTAAGAAAAAGCATATTAGCACATGGAAAAAGCTCTATGGCAGTACCGATCTAGATCTCTATTCGGATAATAAGAATCTTTCAAATGAGGAATATCTTCTTAAGGCATATAATGATGAAAAACCGTTAAACTTGTTTCACACTATGTTTAACTATGGAAAATACCTTTTTATAT
>JAQVAJ010000353.1 GCA_028690885.1 Clostridia bacterium | reverse complement strand
CTGGTATACTTTTGGGGTGAAATAAACAATTTTAGTTCCATTTTGTCTTTAATATGCAAAATTATGTTATATTTGCAGAGAAATTAACACTATGTCTACACCAGCAAATGGTCATCAATAAATTCCTTACACCTGTCAACCGGGAGATGATTCCAGTTACAGACAAACAGATAACTTAATTTTTCTCTATCGTGCTATTCAAGAAATTATCTGCAACTGTAAACAGTAGCAGGGTCAGGGAAAAAAATCAAATCGTCTGCCATCTTTATGAACTTACTGAAAAAAAGAATTTGCATTACTAGATAATTAACCCGCAAAGGATGAAAGCACTTTGAAAGGCAAGACAATTCATATCAATTCGCGCATTCTTCACCTTCTGTGTGAAGGAGATGAAAAGGCTTTCGAACAAATCTATCACTTCTACTACATTCAGATATATACCTTTGTATTAAACACACTTTTCGAAAAAACTTTCGCTGAAGACATCACACAGACCGTTTTCATAACACTCTGGGAGAAAAGAGAGACCATAGACCCTGAAAAAGATATTGCACCACTTCTCTTTACCATAGCCAAAAATCATGTATACAGGCAAACAGAACAACTGTTACGAAAATACAAATACGAGCAAATCCAACAGGAAGATAAACAGGAATGGATTAACCCTGAAGATGTTGTCAACAATCTCATGCTGGAAAAAATTCTTTCTGTATTGATTGAAAAAATTCCAACAAAACGACGTAGAATTTTCTTATTGAGCCGGAAAGAAAATCTATCGAATAAGGATATTGCTTCCCGTTTGCACATCTCTGAAAAGACAGTAGAAACACAGATTATACGCTCCCTCCTATTTCTAAAGGAACATCTGAAAAAATATTTACTGTTTTTGTACCTGTGATACATCAAAAGGATCAAGGTAAAACCTCACCGCTTCTTCTTCCTGTTTAGTTAAACTTAGTTAAGATTTCGGTTAAACACAGCATTACTGTAAGGATTTTAACCCAATTACGTATATATCTATAAATATGTCTGAAGAAATTACAAAATTGATTGAGAAATTTCTCTCCCGAACAATTTCGGACGAGGAAGTGAAAAAGTTGCTGGACGCTTATCAGGGGAAAAAAATAACCGAAAAGCAACTCGAAGATTATTACGCCCTAAAATGGTCGGATGCGGCACAATGTCCTTCATCTAAAGCGGAAGAGAGCAGACAAAAAATCTGGAAACAGATGCAGGCATACCTCCTTCCACGCTCTTATTCTATTCAGAGAGTAAAACAAAGATGGAAGTCAATTGCCGGAATTGCAGCTGTGGGAATGCTCTTATTTGCAATTGGATATTCTCTCCGGCTATCTCCTGCTCATTCCTCTAAAGAACTTGTTGTGACGATAGAGAACGGACAAAAAGCAAACGTCCAACTACCCGACGGTTCTCGGGTGAGACTTAATTCAGCCAGTGAACTAAGATATCCTTCCGATTTCGGGAAAAAGAAACGAATCGTGAAGCTGAAAGGTGAAGCCTATTTCGATGTTGAAAGCAATCCCAAAAGGCCATTTATTGTTCAAACACGTTCCAGTCTGGAGATAAAGGCATTGGGCACTAAATTCAACATTAAATCATATCCCGATGATGCACATATCATTAGCACGCTAATAGAAGGAAAGATTGAAGTATGCAATCCGGAATTATCTGAGATGCTGAATCCAGGTGAACAGATGCAATATCATACAGAGAAGGGTATATTCAACAAATTAACTGTGGAGAATGTGGAAGAAGCCATCTTCTGGATGACCGATCAATTTGTATTCAGCGGAGAAACACTGGAAAATATTGCCAGAATATTGGAGAGAACCTATAATGTGACCGTCTCTTTTGCATCACCTGAAATTAAAGAGATTCATTACAGCGGGAAAATAAAAAACAACAGCATCGAAAACGTACTGAACCTCATTGCAGTCGTTTCTCCAATACAGTACACTATGACCGATTCACACATTACATTGAGTAAAAAATAGCATCATCCAAATTTAAATAATTATGCCTATGTGAGGAAGAAACAGAAACCATACAGAAAAACCGGAGTAATGTGAGGGCATTACTCCGGCATAGAATGAACGTGTACATTGCATTGCTGATAAGATAACAACAAAACAGCGTTTTAATTGCGTACTACATACTGATAACACATCCATTTTAAATACAAAAATACGCAATTCGCACGATTTGGTTGCTTTTATCCTTAATTTATTTTTTAAACCAACTGAAATCTAAAAAAACATCCAATGAAGATACAGATTATTAAAAAAATTGGCCTCAGCTGTTTACTTTTGCTTCTGTTGAGCATAGGACAAAGCATGGCACAACTGAGTATTTCCGCTACCAATACAGAACTGAAAAAAGTACTCCAACAGATTGAGAAAAGAAGTGAATATACTTTTTTTTACAGTGATAATTTCATCGATTTAAATCAAAAAGTCTCCATTCAGGCAAAAGAGGAACCGATTGAGCAAATTTTAAACAAACTCCTTCTAAATACGAATGTGGATTACAAAATCAACAACTCACAAATAGCACTCTCTGTCAGATCCGGAAAATCACAAACAAACAATAAATCATCTCATCAACAGGATATTATTAACATCTCAGGTACAATCCGTGATCAGGAAGGTGAGCCGATCATTGGCGCTACCATCGTTGAGAAAGGAAACCCCTCTCATGGTACGGTTACTGATGCTGATGGTAATTTTTCGCTCTCAAATGTCCAAAAAAATGCAACATTGCTGATCACCTATGTAGGGATGAAACCCCAAGAGGTTAGCACAAACGGCAGAAGTACAATCAATGTCATTATGGAACCGGACGTGGAGCTTCTGGAAGAAATTGTGGTTGTGGGATATGGTACC
>JAQVAJ010000352.1 GCA_028690885.1 Clostridia bacterium | reverse complement strand
AGCAAGCAGATGATATAGTTAAATCATTAAGTGGAAGCGGAAAAGTTCTTGAGAATTCAAAAGCATCACTTATGAATCACCTAGAAGAAGCTTCAGATTTAAAACTAAATATAAATAATGTAATAAATGAGAAACAATCTCTTAAAAATCAGATTGAGATGCTTGAATCAAATATATCAAAAACAATATTAGAAAATGACTCAGTGCTTTTGGCAAAACAAGAGAGTCAGAAAAGTCATCTAGAAATTAAGAAAACAATATCTGATATAACACATGCAAGAGATAAAGCAAAAAAGGATTTTTCTTTATACCAGAAAAGTATGGAGCAATTGCGTGCAACTGAACACAGTACAAAAACAAATATTGAAATACTTCAGAGTAATTACAAACTGATATATGACATGGAAAAACATATGCAGGGATATAGACAGGATGTTAAGGCTGTTTTAGAAAAAAAAGATCTTGATGGTATTATTGATGTCGTTGCTAAACTTTTCAATACAGATGAATCATATAATACAGCAATTGAAGCAGCTTTAGGAGGAAATATCCAAAATGTAGTAGTTGAAGATGAGCAATCTGCAAAAAATGCTATATCATTTCTTAAAGAAAATAAATTAGGGAGAGTAACCTTTCTTCCTGTAAGTTCAGTAAGACCTAATGAATTTGATAAAAATCAGGAAAACGAGATTATGTCTTTAAATGGTGTTGTTGACATAGCATATAAATTACTTGATTATGATCGAAGATATGATAATATTGCAAAAAATCTTTTAGGTAAAATTGTTGTAGTTGATACTTATGATAATGCAGTATTAATAGCTAAGAAAACACAGAGCAGATATAAATTGGTTACTCTTACAGGAGAATTTTTTAATACTGGAGGATCAATAACAGGAGGCACCCAGCATTTTAGCAAAGTTGGTTTACTTGGAAGACAAAAACAGCTTGAAAGGCTTGATAAGGAGATTACAGATCATAAAGAAAAACTTTCATCGACAAATTCACAGATTTTTACTCTTATAAAACAGATAGATAAGATATCATCAGAAATTGATGATTTAGAAAAAACAATATCTGAAAAAACAATGATTGCTGCAAGGTTAGAATCATCAATTTCCTCTTTAGATGATACATATAGTAATAATTTAGATGCCTTAAATAATATAAAGATGAAAAAGAGTGATTTATCAGACAGAATAAAGGGGTTTGATGAAAAAATATCTATACTCAACCAGAAACTGGAAGCTCTTGTTCAGCAAATTGATTTAGATAAACTGACAATCAGTGATTACGAGGCCGCTCAAAAAGAAGATACTGTAAAAAGAGACAATATATATCTTGATATATCGGACTTAAAAGTAAGTGTAAACTCCATTGAAGAGAGTTTAAAAAGCAATGATGAGTCATTAATTAGGATTGGTTTTGAAAAACAGGCTTTAGTTGTAAAAAGAAATGATATTATAAAGAGAAATGCTCAACTAGATGTTATCAAGAATGATTTAAAAGCACAGATAGAGCAAAAATCAAAAACTATAGCTAATCCACAAAAAACTCAAGATGGTCTTAATCAGAAAATTAAAGAAGTAGCAGACAAGAGAAAGAGACTCATTGCAGAAAATGAAGATTATATTCAAAGTATTACAGATGCTAATAAAGATATCATGATGCTTCAAAATAAGATTTCAAGTCTTGAGGTAGTAAAAGCAAAGACTGATGCAGAAATGTCATCAATGAAAGAACGGATGTGGGATGAATACAATATGACTCATAATGAGGCATTGCAAAAACACTCTGAAATTGAGAATATCACTGAAGCAAGAAAACAGATTTCATATGCAAAAGGAGTTATAAAACAACTTGGGCCTGTTAATCTTGAATCTATTGAAGATTATGCTAGAACAAATGAACGATACAGATTCTTTTTAACTCAGAAAGAAGACATAGAAAAATCAAAAGAAGACTTATATAAAACTATCAACGAACTTAATACTGTAATGAAAAAATTATTCAAGGAAAAGTTTGCGATAATTAATGAAAATTTCAATGAAATTTTTGTCAAGTTGTTTGATGGAGGACAAGCAAGACTGGAACTGACTGATGAATCAGATGTGCTTGAATGTGGTATTGATGTTGTAGCTCAACCTCCTGGAAAAAAGCTTCAGAATATGATGCTTCTTTCCGGTGGTGAAAAAGCATTTACAGCAATTGCATTAATATTTGCAATGTTAAGGCTCAATCCCTCACCATTTTGTATATTTGATGAGATAGACACATCACTAGATGATAGTAATGTACTTAAATACTGCAATTATTTAAATGACCACAAAGAAAAGACTCAATTTGTACTTATAACACATAGAAAGGGAACCATGGAGAACTCTGACTCTATTTACGGAGTAACCATGCAAGAGCATGGTATAACAAAAGTAGTATCCATGCAGCTGACAGAATAATATGAATTTTTTCCAAAGATTAAAAGAAGGATTATCAAAAACCAAAGATAAGCTGACAAAACAAATAGATAAACTATTAGCATCATTTAGAAAGATAGATGAGGAGCTTTTCGATCAATTGGAAGAAATTCTTATTGAAAGTGATATAGCAATTGATACAGTTTTGGAAATAATCGAAAATCTCAAAAATTCAGTTAAAATAAATAATATTACGGACCCTATGGATATTAGATATCTGTTAAAAGATAATTTGTACAAAATTTTATCAAAGAAGGATGATAATATTCTTTTTGCACTAAATCCAAATAATTCAAATAAACTTAATATCATACTAGTAGTTGGAGTTAATGGCACAGGAAAGACTACTTCCATAGGAAAATTAAGTCTAATGTTAAGTCAGACTGGTAAGAATGTAATGCTTGCTGCTGCTGATACCTTCAGAGCAGCAGCTTCTGAGCA
>JAQVAJ010000351.1 GCA_028690885.1 Clostridia bacterium | reverse complement strand
CGCCTCCAGGGCCACTTTGGCCTTGAAGGCGGCACTGTGCTTGGTTCTGCTTTTCTTCGTCATACTGGTAAATTTAATCGTTGTTTTTAAACTTAACCAGTGGTCCGAATTTTAGGGAGTACTATACGTTTGTAAAGCAGTCGGTGTGGCACTTCCACCAGCCATTCGTACGCTATAGTAATCTAAGAATATGATCGCTCTATTATGGGTCACTTGTGGTGCCAAGAAATTTTTCGTCCCTCTTAATTAATTGTCTTTTAATTATTTACAAAAACCAACTGTAGAAGATCAGCTAAAACTAATGGAGAAGCAGAAATTGCGAAAACTTGTCGCCTAGACATGGGAAACTTTAGTTTTTATTAGTAATCATGTCCGAAGTGTTAGGGGGCCACTACAGTTTTCAAATTAGTCTAATGAATTGATTGGGTTAAAAGACCTGTTCTCAACATTTTAATGTGTGAGGCAACTAAATCCATATATCTACTATCAATGACTATTCCTGATTTTACATTTAAGCAACTATCGGCTAAAAACAAGAATGCTGGTATTGAGAAAACTAGGTCATGATCAGAATTTTCTTTCTTGGCAAGATAAAATCGCGTGCTTACAGAAGACAAATCAATGCTGGAACGATCCGAATGAGCTTGAACTATTACAAATCTGGTCTTTAGTTTCTCAGTGAATAAGCTGTTAATTAAAGAAATAGTTTCATAGACGCAACTATCACAGAAACCCTTTGAAACCCACATAATGACATAATCCCCATTTCTCATTAAATCTCTTATCGTAATGGAATCTCCACTATTTGAGTGTAGTATCAAGTTCTTAGATAACTTTATACTTTCAATCTCACTGGAAATAAGGTAATTGTTTTTAACCAACTGCAAAATATCAGTGTCTGTTTTTGAATCATCGTAACAATCATTTCGTAAATGTTGATATTTAATAAATACAATGATACATGAAAGTACCGTTAACAAAGTTAGAATTAAGAATGACACAAACTGATATTTCCTCATAGCTAGAATTGATCAATATGGACAATAGCGATGATTGGATTACTCATATCATCAATTGGTAGTATCTCCTTAATTGCAGAACTTGAAATCATATTAGTTTTGTCTTCCACCAGGTTCAATATTTCTAAAGGATTGACGATGTAGTAGAAAACACTATCAGTGATGTATTTCGGATAGAAGCCTAATGGGACACCATCAATGTCGTTTAGTACCGAGCTCATATTTAAAACCCGACCAGATTTTTTTGAATGCAATATCAGGCTAATTCTTGAATTGCTATCGTAGATGGCTAGTAAATAGTTTTGGGAAGTTCTGTGATACTGAATATTGGACCATTCCTGATTCATCCTTAATGCCTTTTGTGATTCAGTATCTTCACGATCGACATTTTTTAATTTCTCAAAGAGCTTGGACATCCCTTTAAAAATAATATTGAAAAGTGGATCAATTGATCCATCGCTGTTAATACTAAAAATTGTATCATTAAATCCATAATTAAAGGTTAATCTGGAGTTGTCATGATTAAATACCGTATGTCTCAAATAATCAGTATTTCTACATTGGCGAATATGCTCTGAAATCAGTCTCGTACTATTTCGTTCAATTCTTTGCAAAACAAAGCTTGGATCGGGCATGTCGTAGTTGTAAAAATAGTAGGATTTAGAATCTATTATCCCCATCTCTGCCCTCTGGAATTTTACCCTATCAGATTTTTGATATGTCCCTTCCAGGTTATAATACAATACTTCCATTTTAGATCTGTCGTAGATCAATAATTGTCGGTTTTCTTTGTCTATTGCAAAGCTTGAAATATTAATATATTCTCCCGGTCCTTTCCCCTTTTTATCTATCTTAAAAACGAACTTTCCCTCATTATTAAAACAATACACTAACTCTTGATGGTAATCGATAAAGTAAAACCTATCGTCATAAACAGTAAAGTCCGAAATACTGGATACCAAACAGTTAACGTTTGTTTCCAGTTTTATATATGATATACTACTGGCAAATTCGGAAATATTTGTGTTTTGGGCTTTATGAGGATCAATTTCAAGTGACGTGCAATTAATCAATTTGCGAGCCGTTTCTTTTCTTGAACAAGAAATTTCAAATAGCAGAGAAAGAAAGACTATAACTCCAACAATAAATATTTTCCTGCTCATCGCTTCTTTTATCTAAGTAAATAATTAGTATTACTGATCTGTAGATGCTACTAATTAGCAAATGAATAAAATTACCATTAAGCCTAATTATTTTACAGGAATGTGTATCGGCTTACATTTATATAATTCCTTTAGCCCACAGCTGTGAAGAGTGGTATAGGACTCATCACAACAATTTAAATTGCGCCACACAATGTTTCCGACAGTGCTGTCAAAAGTCTCTTCCTTACCGTCTGCTCCATAAGGATAAACGGTCGGGGTCGTGCTCCCATAACAAGCGTCGCCGCCTGGAACATTTGCTAACATAAAATATGAATTAAAAGCCAATACGGCAAACATTAATACACCAAAGGCAGAACGAACAAATTTTTTCATTTTTATTAGTTTTAGTTATTGGTAAGTGAATACTACGATTATCTCAAAAATGGGCAATCCTCTACGGTTTACTTGGTACACAATCGGATTTCGTCTAACCCTGGAAACTTCATAAGCACCGCCTTCCCCATTTGGAGTAGCCATGCAGATATTGGCTGAAAGGTTCTGTCGTCTTTTCTACGGCCACTTGTTAATCTCATTGTAATACAATTTATTATCGATGGCAAGGTAAAACGGCAAATCCTTTTAACAAAAAAAAAAGCTTGTATTATGGGTCAAACTTTTGCTTGACTGAGTGAAGTCAAGTAGTAGATAATCAGGTAAATGAAAATTTTAGGGCGGGTCAAAGTTTGTAATATAG
>JAQVAJ010000350.1 GCA_028690885.1 Clostridia bacterium | reverse complement strand
AGTCTTTAGCAATCAAATTATCTACATATGAATATGATGCATGGGTAGACTCTGCTCCATAATGCTTCAAAATAGAAGAGGCCAGCGATAAAAGGCTTTTATCATATTCAGGATACTTTATATGCATATATACCTCCTGCGTGTTAGATAATAATATTATTAACGATAATCCATAAATCCAATTATTATATATTATCACATTTACACTGCTGAAACCAAGTATAGCCGATATTTAATATGGTCATAATATGTTCATATTTAACTATGCAATATATGACAACATTTCAGATAATTTACATAATTAAGAATGCATATAATCATATTGTAATGCCTATAACACAAAATTTCTGCATTACTACTTCTATATTTGCTATAATCTATTCTTATCCTTTATATTTTTGTCATATAATATAAGAATTAGTATCTTTACATTATGACATTGCTGTTATATAATCAATTGGGACATGGAGGAAGATATGGAGAATACATTAATAGATCTAGGCACAAAACTTAAGATATTGCGTGAGCAAAGCAGTTTTACTCAGAAAAATATAGCTGTTTTTCTGAATGTTGATCAGAGCTTGATATCAAAAATGGAAAATGGCGAGAGGTCAATTCCTGTTGAGGTCCTTGAACAATTAGCATCGTTATATGGAGTAACTTTATCTTTTTTTGAGGAAGATGAAAAAACTGTACATCCTACTACTATCGCATTAAGATCAGATGAAATAGACGAAAAAGTTTTTAAAACAATCAGTATTGTGAATAAAATAGCTTTAAATTGCAGTTTCATAACCTCTCTTCTCAAGGAGTATCAGCATAATGAATAAAATGGATTTGCTTCTAAAAGCAAACGACTTAAGAACTCGGTTTGGTGAAGACTTTAAATCCCCTGTTGATATTATGTCACTTGCTCATTCAATTGATAATTTAACCATTGTTTTATACCCAATGGGAGAACATTTAAGCGGTATGTGCATTAAAAGTAATGATAACCCTGTTATAGCCATAAATTCCGGTATGTCCATGGGAAGACAACACTTTTCTATGGCTCATGAATTATTTCACCTTTATTACGATAAGAGCACAACATCAATTTGCTCAAAAAAAATAGGACATGGAAAAGAAATAGAAAAACAAGCAGATCAGTTTGCTTCATATTTCTTAATTCCCCCTAATGCATTGAAAGATAAAATAAAACAGTTAAAGATAGATCGGGAAAGAACTCTTTCTATAGAGGATATAGTAAAGATTGAACAATACTTTATGGTGAGCAGACAAGCTATTCTTTTCAGACTGATTGAAGATAACGAAATTTCCATTCATGATGTTGAGGAAATGAAACAAAATGTCATTCAATCTGCTACATGTTTTGGTTATAGCGATACACTATACAAACCCCTTCCTGAATCAAAACAGTATATGACATACGGATATCTGATTAAGCAGACTAATGAGGCATATAAAAGCAAACTAATATCTACAGGTAAGTATAACGAGATTCTTCTTTCAGCATTTAGAGCTGATATCGTATATGGCACTGAAGAAGAGGAAGGAGAAATTGTTGACTGATTATATTTTCTTTGACACTGATTGCTTATCTTCATTTCTATGGGTTAATAATCAGAACTTTCTGGTAAAACTATATTCAGGTAGAATATATATACCAATGCAGGTATATAATGAACTTTCAAATCCTTGCGTTTTGCATCTCAAAGCAAAAATAGACGATATTTTATCCAAGAATCACGCGAAACAAATAAGCATTAATACTGGTACAACAGAATATTCTCTTTATTATCAGCTAACGGAAAAACCAGCCAAAGGGAAATATGCAATAGGTAAGGGAGAAGCTTCTGCATTAGTTTTAGCAAAAAAATATAACGGAACAATTGCAAGCAATAACCTAAGTGATATATCAACATATATTTACGATTTCGACATAAAACACTTAACTACTGCAGACATCCTGTATGATGCATTAATAAGTAATTATATAACAGAAGATGAAGGAAATAAGATATGGAATGCTATGCAGAAAAAACGGTTCAAATTGGGAGGCTTATCTTTTACTGAACATATAAACAATCAAAGAATAACTAACACTTGACCCCTCCCTTTTTTCAAAATCTTATTAAAATACATTTCATATGTGTTACCATTAATATTAGATGAATATTCAGGAGGAACATTTATGAAATATGATTTTCCAAATAAGGTTGATTTTACGCCTTTTAAGAATAATGCCACACAGGTTTGTCTATATAAACCATTAAAAGATGTTAAAGGTTATCAAAGCCTTCATCTTCTGGAAGATGATAAAAGGATTATAAAGAACCCTCATAAAGGGTGGTACTGGCATTATATAGATAACAGTTTTAAAAGAGGACAGTACAGGGATTTACATAATTCAAACGACCATCTTGAAGATTTTCCATGTCTTAATCATCTGTACCTCCGTTTTGACTGGGGAGATATCGAAATTGAAGATGGAATATATGACTGGTCATATATAGATGCAATAATGAACCAGTGGGGGAGTTACGGTTATCATTTTGCTTTACGGATATGTACATACGAAGGAAACGCGCAAATACCATTTGCAACACCTAAGTTCGTATATGAAAAGGGAGCTCGTTGCTACAGTTTGCCAAACGGAAACTTAGAACCAGATTACAATGACCCAATCTTTCTTTTTTATCTTGAAAGATTTCTTGCTAAAGCAGGAGAGAAATTCAATAATAATCATCTTATTGAAACAATAGATGTAGGGTCTTTTGGTACCTGGGGAGAAGGGCATACTGCTGCAGGCACAAATATCCAATATAGCGCTGATGTGATAATAAAGCACATGGAACTTCATTCAAAATATTTCCCGAACAAATTTGTCATGTTCAATGATGATTTTGTAAATTCCTGCCGG
>JAQVAJ010000349.1 GCA_028690885.1 Clostridia bacterium | reverse complement strand
TGATCTGCCATCATTATTAATGTGTTTTTCCCTAGATAGATGTCGCTCATAAATAACCCTCCTTATTTGCTTTTTTGTTTAGGTCTGCTTAATATCTGTAAAATCTTTGGGATATTGACATCGCTGAAAACTTTATGTATTTCCTCTATGGTTTCTTTTTTAAGTTTTGGTCCTTTCATAAGCTGTATATTCTGTTTTAGTTGTTCTTTTGTGTCTACTCCAAGAACTAAGCTTGTTATGCCTTTAAGATCTCTTATGTAAGACACAGCCATTTGTCCTTTCGAAATGCCGTATTTTTCCGATATTTCATTAAGTTTCTTTAAGTATGGTTTTATATATGTCAGCATGTCCTCATCGGTCATTTCGTCAAGTTCCATATAAAACAGTCCCTGGAAGAATATGCTTCTGGCAAAGACTGTTATGGCTTTTTCTTTTAGTCTGTTTATCATATCTGTTTTAACTAATCTTTGGTCAAATATATTTATGGGTATCTGAATAGCCTGATATATGTCATCTTCTAACATTGTGTTTATATCCTCAGGGTTATACACGGATACTCCTGCTAAGTTTATATAGTTTTCATTTATGAGCTTCTGTAGTGTGTTTCTTACTGCTCTGCCATGCAATGTCATGTCTATTGCTCTATGAAGCATCAGACAGTCCAGTTTTCTTACGTTAAGCCTCTGTAATGAGTTCTCAACATATCCATATATTTCTTTTTCTATATCTTCACTTTTCGTACCAGGAGGTGATGTCGTAAAGAACTTTGTAGTTATGAAGGGGTTATCATTTGATTGTTTCAAATAGCTTCCGATAACGTTTTCAGAATCACCATAGGCATTTGCCGTATCCAAGGAAGTTATACCGTTTTGCAAAGCCGTTCTTAATATTTCATGAGCAGCTTTCATGTCAGGTTTTCCAGTTGTGTTATTGATTCCGTACTCCATTCCCAGCTGCACGGTTCCTAATGTCATTTTAGATATCGTTTTCATATTGCTTTCTTTTCCTTTACCTTATCTGATATATTCATGAAATACTCTCCAAGTCCGATAACATCAGCTCCGATGCTTATGAAGTTGTACCCCTCATTGATAAGCATGTCAAAATTATTAAGGTTTCCCACTGTTCCTGCTATCTTATTGTTTTCTCTTGCCATCTTTGCAACCAGTTTTCTTGTGGCTGATATTTTGGGATTATCCCAAACGCAGGGAGTTCCAATGCCTTGTGAAAAATCGGCTGGTCCGAAGAATATCATGTCAGCTCCTGGCAGTTTGCATATCTGTTCCAACTGGTCCACAGGTTCAGGGTCTTCTATCTGCAAGGCAATGAATCTGTTATTATTCATAAAATCCATATACTCTTTTGTGTCCTTCATGCCGTACATCCCGTCAGCATTGCCTCCATCTAATGGTCTTCTGCCGACTGGATGAAATTTCGTATAGTACTGTATTTCTTTTGCATCATCAAGACTCATTACATGAGGCACCATAATACCAGTGCTGTCTGCTTCTAAAGGATGGATAAGATCAGAATAACTACCTCTTTTCACTCTTGTGATTATATCTGTCTCATAGGCTTTTGATGTTAAGATAAGTTTTTCAATATCACTTATTGAATTAGGTATATGCTCAAGATCTACCCAGATACAATCGAATCCTGCCAATGCAGCAATACTTGCTACCCTGGAATCGTATGTATTAAGTTTGGTACATGTAGCCACGTAACCGTTTTTTATTCGTTCGAGAACCCTGCTTGGTCTGAAATTCATAATTATCTCCACTGATATATTTTTAACCTTTGTTAAATTATATAACAGGATTAAATATTTTTAATAAAATAATATAATTGCATTGAAATTTTTCTTTAAAACGAATAATATATATAGCAAGCACTGTTATATATCAATTCAACATTGGGGGGAAGTCCTAATGCCAGATTTGTGGCCTCTAAAGGACAAACAGTTAAAAATTGGTATTTTGGGTATGACTGAAGGTAATGGTCACCCATATTCCTGGAGCGCGATTTTTAATGGATATAACAAAGAATGCATGGATAAGAGCCCTTATCCAGGTATTGCTGAGTATCTGAATAAGCAGCCTTTAAGTAATTTCGGCATTGAAGGTGCAAATATTACTCACATATGCTGTGATAACTATGAAGATGCTTTATCAGTGGCAAAATGCTCTAATGTTAAAAATGTTGTTAGAACTGCTTTGGATATGATAGGACATGTAGATGCAGTCATATGTGCTACAGACATACCTTCAGAACATGTAAGAAGGTGCAAACCTTTTATTGAAGCTGGTATACCTGTTTTCATAGACAAGCCTCTAGCAGATAACGAAGAAGATTTAAAGACATTTGTCAGGTGGAGAGATGAAGGTCATCATTTTTTATCCTCTTCATCAATGAGATACAAGAAAAGTTTGGAACCATATCACAAAAACCATCATGAGCTGGGAGAGCTTATGTATATATGCCAGCCCATGTGTAAAAAATGGGAAACTTACGGCATACATGCATTAGAGTCAGTTTATCCTTTCTTGGGACCAGGCTTTCTGACTGTGCAAAATACCGGAACATATGAAAGCAATATGGTACATATTACTCATAAATCAGGCTGTGATGTACATATACCTCTTAAAAAAGAGATGTATGGAGCATTTTCCGTTACTTTACTGGTTGGAAGATATGGGAATATTTCATTATCTGACAACGACCATTATTATTCCTTTAAAAAACAGTTAGAGATGTTTGTGCGCTATTTACGAACAGGTATTGAACCATTTGATTTTAAAGAAACCATTGAACTTACAAAAATGGTTATAGCAGGCATATTAAGTTTAAAATCTGAAGGAGGGGTCATCTGTCTGGATGACATAAAAGAGAGATGACCATGGAAAACCTGTTCAGCGTAAAGTGGAAGAAGATTCTCATA
>JAQVAJ010000348.1 GCA_028690885.1 Clostridia bacterium | reverse complement strand
CTTCCAGCGTTTTACATATATTAAAGATTACTAAATCCTTTATTGGTCCTTTTCCTATAATAGGTGAAGCCAGCGCTCCCCCGTTTATAACATCAACATAATATACAGGTACATCTACCTGCCACAAAAGCTCTCCGGTAAGGGCATTGAATTTACGTAAATTACTGTAATCGTCCTTTCCTCTTTTATCCACTTCATTTGCGGTATATAGAAATACGCCTTCTTCTGTAACATCCAGAGCAACCGATGCATCAGTATCATCACCTGTATTGTATGCCCACAATATCTTCAGGCTTTCAAGGTCAAGACATATGAGCATACCTGTATTATCGGTAAAGTACATATATTTTTCATATATTGATGGTGAGCTCTCTATACCATATGCGTATTCAGACTCATATATATACTTATACTTTGTTATTTCAGGATTAACTGATACAGTCTTTGCTACCTTATTAAATACCGTATTAAGTTTTATTATATATATGACTCCGTTCTCTCCACATTCATAATATGTATCATTCTTAATATCCAGTATACCTGAGGAATCAAATGCTCCCCAGCCTGGTCTTGGAGCGAATGTATCATATCCTCTTATTTCATGAAGAAGTGTAGAATCTATAAGGCTGAATATCCTGTACCCAAAAGCTTTGTATCTTTCTTCTCCATCATTTGTTTTTGCAGCCTCAAGACCCTGGCCGACATATAAAAGGGGGTAACCTCTGGGGTCAATAGATAATGTTCCTTTAATTGGAACTCCTATGTATATATAGTCTCTGGTAGGTTCTCCTGTTTTTAAATCAAGAAAATATATGTTACCGTCAAGTGTGGCATAAATGACTTCAATAAGCTCTGTCTCATTTTTAAACTTATCATAAACATTCATCATGCCAAGCATTTCTTTATCCCATTTAACTATGCATGGCTGGCCAGTCCAACCCACTCCAGGCCATATGGAACCGGCACCGGTCATACCGCCTATCTCATAACTCCATATTTCTTCAAGTTTCTGTTCTGAAATGTTTATATTACCAAAGAATCCGGAATCTCTGTAGTTATTACCCCTGTATGTAGTAACACCAATATCGGAATATTCATCCGAGCGAGGAAATGATATATCATAATCAGAAACATATGAAGAAGTAACAGTCTTGTCAGGCATCATTATGTATGACTTAAACCTAGATGCTGTCTGTTTTGCTGATTCAACAATATTATCCAGAACAAGCGCATGACTGTATATGCTTTTTTCTACTATAACCTCATTTTCAGTAAATAAGGTATTTATAGTTGAATATATTTCCATAAAGGTATTTTCCGCTTCAGCCATATTCGCATCCTTAGCTGACATTGAAACGATAAATATATTTTTTGCATATACAATGACAGAACCATTCATGCTTAAAATATCTTCATCTTTCGTAAATAAAGAAGCTGTTGACACTCCATCTAATATCCCGCTGTTCATTTGTTCATGGATTTGCGAATAACCGTCAATTGATGCATCAGTTTTCTGTTTTAGCTTATCAAAAAAGATTGCCATATCATTAGGTGAAAACGATGACATTGATTCTGATACACCCATGCTAGACATATATGCTTCAATATTACTTTTCCCATACACTCTTAATAGCATATTCAGAGCAGCCCTGTCATCACTCTTTAATATATATTCACATAACTTTTGTATAGTATGAGTATCTGAATAATTGCCTATTGCTACCACTTCAGAATTTATATCATAGTCGTCAGCGGTATACTCAACCAATGTATCTAAAGGCATTCCTTGTCGTACTTCTTGCTCATATGCATACAAAACAACAGCTATTTTGTATACTGATGAATTATCAAACTGCTGGCTTGTAGATATATTGAATGATTTATTATTTGTAACATCAAGAACCGATAATCCATATATTCCTGTCTTTGTTGATAGCATATATTCAAAATATCCTTTAAGATCATCAAACTTATCAATCTTGATATGACCTTCCGGTATAGGATTTACTATTATGGGTGAATCAGTCGGAGTTTCAGTTTCAGTTTCAGTTTCAGTCTCGGAAGGAGGTGGCGATACGCTTATGGAAGGCTCTGCTGACTGGCTATTAGATGGAGTTGGGGTAACCTTAGGTTCAAACCAGCCTTTCATAAAGGCATATAAAAGCGATATAGCGATACAAAGAAGTACCGCAACTACTATCAGTATCGCTGTATTCTTCTTGTTTTTTCTTCTTTTTGTATTCTTGGTATCTTTTGTTGTTTTTGTTTTATTATTCATATCAATTCATTTTAGGCAATCTTCTGATACCTGTTTAAAGATTATACCACTAATCAACAGTATATCCCATTAAAAGTACCTACAAGTTTAACGGGTAGTCCTCTAAAAATGTTCCAGAATTACTGTTTTTGGTATCAGTCTTTTGTTTTTTGCACCATAGACAATAACCTTTTTTGTCTCATCAGGCAGCATATCAAAGTAATTGTCAGAGTAATTATAGTCCTCTTCAAAATATATCCCATGAACAAATCCCTTAGTTTTCAGATATACATGAAGGTCATCATTGTCATTGTCATTCTCATACTTAAGAATATCAACATCATTTTTGGTCTTTCTTATGCAAGCATCAGCGATATTAAGTATAGCTGAAGAAATTTCTGTTGCTATTGGTATTATAGAAAATATCCATTCAGACGGATCTTTCTTCTGCATTTTTTCCATGTGTATAACCTGGCGGCTCCTTTTTGGTATTCTGAAAGTTTTATTATCCGTTTCATTTTTTATACCATCAAAAGTAATCCATCCGGTTTTAGCAGTAAAACCCATATCCTTATCAGTCTCATTTATACCTACTGCTGTTATAGTATTATCAACAAGCCGGATTATTATCTTCACAGGCTCAAATGCTCTTTTTACACCATAATAGCTGGCTTTTCTTCTTAAATAGTA
>JAQVAJ010000347.1 GCA_028690885.1 Clostridia bacterium | reverse complement strand
AAGATTGTCATGGTGAACATCTCCTTGGCATAATGTAAGTGGAAGTGATTTGAATGATGCTAGTAAATTATTTGAATTTTCTGCATATTGATTCAGAATTTCTCTTATCTTGTCAGGAAACCCTGATATAGGTTTCTTTAGTACTTCTTCTATACGCTTATACCAAAGATCAAAGCTTGATTCCACAGCAGGAAAATTGCGAATATATGGAAGATTAAAACTTCCGGATTTATGAAAATCAGCTTGAAGCATACCTAGTTTTTCAGCAGCTAAAGAAAGCTTCTTATCATCAATATCATCTTCTCCACTCATTCCTTCAATATATTCCATCCATATTTTAGTTGTATCATGACTTTCTTCAAGAAGATAACATTCTGGAAGTCTTATAAATCTTGATATTTCTTTATCAAGCTTATTTAAATATATATCGTATTCACGTCTCCAGCAAGAAGGGTCAAGATGTCTGTTCCATTTTTTCTGTATTTTGAGAACTAATTTGAAAGGAAGAATATATTCATGGTTTTTCGCATTTCCTTCAATTTTAATAACCTCTGCTACTGTACCTTTACAGAGTCTGTCTACTGTATATTCAACATCAAAAATTTTTTTGTCGAATTTATTATTTAACGCTGCAATCAGTGATTCTTTCTTTATCTCATGCACATTATTCTCATTCATAATTACCTTTCATATTTATAAACATATACATAGAAAAACACGCACCCTTTTTACAGATGCGTGATTATTTCTTATTGGCATTCAGCCACTGTCAGCTTAGGATTTGTAAAAATGTCCTTGTTACTGTCTTCAATAAACTGGTTCATATATAGGTTGTAGTAGTTACCTTTCAATATCATCAGCTCATCATGGCTTCCCTGCTCTATTACTTTTCCTTTATCTATTACCAGTATCTTATCAGCTTCACGTATTGTTGAAAGCCTGTGTGCAACCACGAAACTTGTCCTATTGCTCAATACTTTGGATATTGCTCTTTGGACTATTTTTTCGGTCTGTGTATCAACAGAACTTGTAGCTTCGTCAAGAACGAATATACAAGGGTCGTTCACTATAGCTCTTGCAATACATATAAGCTGTTTCTGCCCGGTGGATATACCTCCTCCACCTTTGGATATGACGTGGTTATACCCATCCTCGAATTTCATGATGAAATCATGAGCCTCTACCATTTTAGCAGCATTCATAACATCCTCATCTGTAGCATCTTCTTTTCCATAACGGATGTTATCCATTATAGTTCCGCTGAAAAGATGAGGTGATTGAAGCATATACCCTAAGTTTTTATGAATATACATCAGAGGAATCTTTTTATAATCTTCTCCATCAACATATATGACACCTTCAGTCGGCTCATAGAACCTGCACGCAAGATTGACTATTGTAGTCTTTCCTGAACCTGTCTCACCTACCAACGCTATGCACTGACCTGGTTCAACATCAAGATTGAATGTATCAAGCACTTTCTCGCCTTCTTTATACTGGAAGGATACATTCTCAAACCTTATAGAACCTTTAAGCTTGGGAATCTGCATATCAGATGTTATTTTACCGTATTTTTCTATTACTTCATCTGAATCTGATATGTCAATATCTGCTTCTAAAAGAGACATTATCCTCTCTCCTGCAGCTTGTGAAGACTGGAAGTTTGCAAATACTCTTGCCATATCGTTAATCGGGTTGAAAAACTGCAATGTGTATGAGATAAACAAAGTCAGCGTTCCAACAGTTATTATCTCACCGAGTATCATGACTCCGCCTTGCCATACAGCTAAGGAAGTTCCAACAATACCTAAAATTGATACTATCGGAAAGAATAATCCTGAATATACTGCGCTTTTTATAGCTGCATTCTTCATATCATCCGTTTTCTTCTCAAATTCATTTATATGAGATTCTTCCCTAACCAGTGTTTTAGTTGTGGTTGCACCCTGGATACCTTCTGAAAAGCCACTTGTAATGATTGAATTGTATCTTCTTGCTTCCCTGCTGTAAAACAGTATCCTTTTTTGAAAGAATATTGATATTACAATCAGAATTGGAACTACAGTAAGAACTACTAAAGTTATCTTCACATTCTTCATAAACATGAATGTGGTCATCATCGTAATCATACTGATTGCCCAGATCATATCTACAAGTCCCCATGAGATAATACCTGTAAGTCTTCCTACGTCAGATGTAATTCTTGTAAAAAGGCTGCCTGTAGCATTTCTGTCATAGTATGAGAAGCTTAGCTCCTGAAGTTTTTTGAATCCGTCAACCCTTATATCATGACTTACCAGATGCCATACCCTGTCTGCCAAATATATAAAGATATATATTGTAAGACCTTTGAGTAAAAGCAGTATGACGAACAGGATGGAAAATTTTACTATTCCTTCTGAAGTCTTGTTAGCTATGAAGTTGTCAATCGCATATTCTGTAAATAATGGGAATGTAGCATCAGTTGCCGCCTGTATTACCATTGCTATTACTATTCCAACAACATGCTTCCAGTATTTGCCAAGGTACTTCAATACCTTTTTCCATAATTTCACATCTATACTTTTATTAAATATTTCTTTGTTATCTTGTTCCATTATTAATCACCTGCCTTTTCCATCTCCAGTACGCAACTTTGCATATCATAAACCTGTTTATACAGTCCTTCTCTTTGAATAAGCTCATTATGCGTACCACGATCAGTTATATGGCCATCTTCCATTACAAGAATGAGATCAGCCTGTCTAAGGGTATTTATCCTGTGAGATATCAAAATAGTTGTAGTATCAGAACAGTGCTTTCTTAATGCATTTCTTATATTCTTATCTGTCTGCATATCAACAGCACTCAATGAATCGTCAAAAATCAGTATCTTACAATTATTTATCAATGTTCTTGCTATCGCAACCCTCTGTTTTTGTCCCCCTGATAAAGTGACTCCCTTTTCACCAACCATTGTTTCATAGCC
>JAQVAJ010000346.1 GCA_028690885.1 Clostridia bacterium | reverse complement strand
GATGTTTCGATGCTAAAACTGGCCGAAACCATTGGCATTGTAGAAACCGCTATTGGCATCAACATCAAGAAACTCAAAGAAAAAGAAATTATCCAACGCATTGGCCCTGCAAAGGGCGGCTATTGGAAAATCATCAAATAAATAAAAAATGAGCACCGAAAATAAAATCACCGTTTTAGGCCTTACCTTCAACTCCGAAGAGGAACGCAGAACCTACTTCCGCGAAGAGCTGCGCAAGAAACTGCCGGAACTTAAACAAATGGAAGGTTTCCCTATCGGTGAAGACGAAGACATCTTAAACCTGAGTGACCCTCCCTATTACACCGCTTGTCCCAACCCCTGGCTTAACGACTTTATTGCCGAATGGGAAGAAGAAAAAAAAGATCTTGAAAAACAGGGTTTGCGAAAAGCGAATTTTGAGGTAACCGAACCGTATGCTGCGGATGTGAGTGAGGGGAAAAATAATCCAATCTACATGGCACATAGCTACCACACAAAGGTACCACACCCTGCCATCATGCGTTACATTCTGCATTACACACAACCGGGAGATATAGTGTTTGATGGTTTTGCAGGAACAGGAATGACTGGGGTGGCTGCTTCAATAAGTAGAAGTAGAAATATCAGATTGGAAGAAAATAATAGACCTCTATGGGGCAAAAGAAATGCAATTGTAAGCGACTTAAGTCCAATTGCAAGTTTTATCGCTTATAATTACAATTCTGGTCGAGAAGTTGATATCATTATTGATGATTATGAAAGAATAATAAACTATTTGAATGAAAAGTATATTCATTTTTACAAAACAAGACATTCTAAAGATCATTTTGGAAGTATAAATTATATAATTTATAGTGATGTTTTTTTATGCCCGAGTTGTAATAATGACGTAGTATATTTTAATGAGGCTGTTACAAAAAATAAGGATTCTATTCTTTCAGAATTTAAATGTCCAAGTTGTTCAACAGTTGTTTCAAAAAGAACTCTTCATCGTAAAATGATAACAAAGGTAGTAAATGGTGAATTGTTAAAAATATCAGAAACAACTCCTGTTTTAATAAATTATTCTTTTAAAAACAAGCGTTTTGAAAAAGTACCAGACGCAGAGGATTTCTTGCTTATTGAAAGTATTGAGAAAAATTATAAAGATGTAGCCTTTCCAACAGATATTTTACCAGATGGATTTAATACCGCCCAACCAAAAACTTCTCATAATGCTTTTAGAGTTAATCATTTTTTTTCAAAACGTGCATTAGTTATACTAAATGAATTACTTGTTTCAAATGAAGCACTTTTTTTATTAACAGCCTCTATGTGGAATGCCTCAAAACTATATCGATGGCGAACTAGTGGCAAAGGTGGAATCATGAATGGAGTTCTCTACATTGCTTCTACACATCAAGAAAACAATGTGATTAGTGTTTTGAAAAATAAGCTTAATGATATTAGAAGAGCTTTTGCTGAACCTATTTCAAGTAATTTAGTATCCACTCATTCTGCGAGTCACAATCCAATTCAAGATTCTTCTGTTGATTATATATTTACAGACCCTCCATTTGGAGGGAACATTATGTATTCAGAGTTAAGCTATTTGTGGGAATCGTGGTTAAAGGTTAAAACAAATAACAAACCAGAAGCAATTGAAAACACTTTTCAAAATAAAGGAATTCTAGAATACCAAAGATTAATGAGTCAATGTTTTCAGGAGTTTTATAGAATTCTAAAGGATGGAAAATGGATGACAGTTGAGTTTTCAAATACTGGTGCTGCAGTTTGGAATGGCATACAAACATCACTTAACAATGCAGGTTTTGTGGTTGCAAATGTTGCTTCTTTAGATAAAAAGCAAGGAAGCTTTAAAGCAGTTACTACTGTTACAGCTGTTAAACAAGATTTAGTAATTTCCTGCTACAAACCATCTTCCGAATTCGACCAAAAATTCAATCAGCTCAAACATTCCGATGTGGGCGTTTGGGAATTTATTGCTGAGCATTTAGAGCATTTACCCATCCATTTGGTTTCTGGTAATTCTACCACCGCCATCATCGAGCGCAGTCCAAAAATCTTGTTCGACCGTCTCATCGCCTTTTATGTGCAGAGAGGTTTGCCAGTGCCCATAGATGCCGGGAAGTTTCAACAGGGCTTGCGGGAGCGGTTTATTGAGCGGGATGGCATGTTCTTTACCAACGAGCAGGTGCAGGAATACGACCGAAAAAAAGCTGCAGTACCCAATTTTGTGCAACTTAGTATATTTGTGACCAACGAGCAAGATGCCATCTACTGGTTGCGCCATATTTTGGAGGCAGCACCCAAAACGGAGCAAGACCTACACCCATTATGGATGAAGGAAGTGGCAGGAAACATGCGCAAAGGCGATACATTGCCCGAAATGCGCACCATATTAGAAGAAAACTTCCTGAAAAACGACAAGGGCCAATGGTACCTGCCTGACCCGGAAAACGAAGCAGACTTGGAGAAGCTCCGCGCCAAACGCCTGCTCAAGCAGTTTGAAACTTACAAAACCGAAGCGTACAAACCCAAAGGCAGAATAAAGGAAGCCCGGGTAGAAGCCTTGCGTGCGGGTTTCAAAGAATGTTATCAGGAGAAAGATTTCAAAACAATCGTTCATATAGGTGACCGCATTCCCAACAACCTTTTGATGGAAGATGAGGTGCTGTTGCAGTTTTACGATATAGCGAGTTCAAGAGTTTAATGCATGATACATCATTCGCTAAGCACCGTAAAAGGCTTTAATGAATGATATATCATTCGCATAATTGTTAATTCAACGATTAATATTATCTTTGCATGATAATTCATTCACTAAGACTCAAAAATCGACTTTATGACAGATAAATCATTCAAAGATTGGGCTTCTATGAGCGACAAAGCACTAGCTGAGTACATTGGCACATTTGTCAGGCACCATCGCATGGAGCAAAATAAAACGCAGGATGAGTTGGCAACAGCAGCCGGCA
>JAQVAJ010000345.1 GCA_028690885.1 Clostridia bacterium | reverse complement strand
ACGGACAGGAAGCTATAAAGAAGTACTATACAGACATAGTTGATGCATGCGGTGTAAAAATGATGGTATACAATATCCCAGGAGCAACAGGCGTAAATATGGGAGTTAACCAGATAAATGATTTGCTGTCTGATGACAGGATTTATGCCATGAAATATACAGCTCCTGATTACTATATATTAAACAGAATTGTTGAGCAGTCTAAAAAACCCATATACAGCGGTAAGGATGAAGCATTTGCGTATGCGCTTATGGCAGGAGCAACAGGTGCGATAGGTACATCCATGAATATATATCCAGAAGCTTTTGTACAGATAAAAGCTGCTTTTGATAAGAAAGATATAGCAACAGCACAGAAATTACAGAACAAGCTTAATAACCTTATACAGCCCATGGTTGACAGCGGGACTTCTCTTGCGGCTATGAAATATGTATCAAAACTTGTAGGTGTTGACTGCGGAGGAGCAAGAAAGCCTTTTAAAGAGCTTACAAAAGAATATATGATAAAATTGGAGCAGGCAGTAAGAGATAATGCGTTCTAAAAGGAAAAAGAAGAGCAGATTCAGACTACTTAAAGCAATAGGGATTTTCCTATTGCTTGGTATTTTACTATTCACATCATTACAGCTATACGTGATGTTTTATCCTCTGAATGATATTATGGAATCTATAGAAGATTTAAATAATATTGAAAAGCCTCAGGCAGTTTTGGTATTAGGAGCCGGTATATTTGCAAGCGGAGCGCCTTCACCAGTATTGAGAGACAGGCTGGACTATGCTTTTGAAGTATATGAATATTATGATAGAAAGATTGCTATCATAGTTTCCGGAGATAATAGCACAGTTGAATATAACGAAACAAAGGCAATGTATGACTACCTGTTATCAAAGGGAGTAAATGCTGATGATATTTACAAAGATTATGCAGGATTTGATACATATGACAGCATATACAGAACAGAGTATATATTCAAAGTAAACAGCTTAATAATCTGTACTCAGAGATTTCATATTTACAGAGCGCTATACATAGCAAAAAGACTTGGCTTTGAGGCATATGGATATGCTGCAGAGAACAAAAGCATATACAATATGACTTATAACCATATAAGAGAAAGCCTGGCAAGAGTTAAAGCCGTTCTTGAGACAGATATACTAAAAAGAGCGCCAAAGTATTTTGGTGACCCTATACCTGTAAAACCATATGATTAGGTTTCATTGACCGGGTATTTATACAATGATAATATATACATATCCAAATACCTAAGTATACAAAGAGGTGGCAAAATGGAAGATTTCCGATACATAGACAGAGGAAAACCCATACCCAGAGAGCAGTATACCGACCAGCCGTATGTAGTGATAGCTGATGACGGAGCATGGGTCTGCGTTCTTACAACTGCTAATGGTCATGAAGGTGCAGCAGGAGAGCATGTAGGTATAACTATAAGCTATGATAAGGGTGATTCCTGGACTGATCTGTATTTTCTTGAAGGTGATGATGTAAGGGAGTCGGCTTACGGAGTCCTTTTAAAAACATCATTTGGAAGAATCTACTGTTTCTATAATTTCAACATCAATAATGTGAGAAATTTAATATGCAAAAAAGAGCACTTGTCACACAGAGTGGATATGCAAGGAGCTTTTGTATACAGATACTCTGATGACTGCGGCAAGACATGGTCCAAAAGATATGAAATACCCATAAGGGAAACCAAAGTGGACAGAAAGAATCCGTATGAAGGAAAAGTCAGGATATTCTGGACAGTCGGAAAACCTTTTATTCTTGACAATGATGGTTATGTCATAATCCATAAGATAGGCGATATGCTTACAATATCTGAAGGATGGCTGTTACGTGCAGCTAATATGGATTATGAAAAAGACCCAGATAAGCTTGTGTGGGAGACTCTGCCAGATGGCGATGTCGGACTTATTACCCCAAAAGGAGGAGGATTAATTGCTGAAGAGCAGTCCATGGTGGTTCTTAGCGATAAGAGCATATACTGCGTATACCGTTCCATAGATGGCCACCCTGTAGAGACTTACAGTCGTGATAAAGGGCATACATGGGATGAACCTCAATACAAAAAGTATGCTGATGGAAGACTAATGAAGCATCCAAGAGCTGCAAACTTCGTGTGGAAGTGTAATAACGGCAAATACCTGTACTGGTATCATAACAATGGTAGTAAATGGTATGACAACAGGAACCCGGTGTTTTTATGTGCAGGTGTTGAGTATGATACATCAGAAGGCAAAAGAATAAAATGGTCACAACCCGAAATCGTACTTTATCATGAAGACCCGAGTGTCAGAATGAGTTATCCGGACTATATAGAAGATGACGGAAAATATTATCTTACAGAAACACAAAAACTCGACGCAAGAGTGCATGAGATACCCAACAACTTTTTAGAAAGCCTTTGGAACCAGTTTGAAGCATTAGATATAACAGATGAAGGGCTTCTTGTAGAAAGTGAAGAGCAATCTGTTGTTGAAATACCGAAATTGCCGGAATTCTGTGTTACTGACAGAAAAAGTCCCATATTTGCAACAAAGAGCTTGGAAAATGGTGTAACATTTGAATTCATATACAAAGCAGGAAAGAGGAAAAGGAAGATATTTGATAATCTTGATTCTTCTCAAAAAGGAGTGCTGATTGAACAGATATCAGATTACAGGATTAACATATATATTAATGACGGTATAAATACAAGCTGCTGGAGTTCTGATAAAGAAGTGCTTAAACCAGATGAACGAAATCACATTGCCATAATTATTGATGGTGGACCTAATATCATATCTTACATAATAAATGGCATGTATAATGACGGAAAAGAAGACAGGATATTCGGATTCGGCCGGTTCAGCAGATATTTTAAGGATCTGAATGGAAAGAAAAAAGCATATGTAAACAAAGATGTTAAGAAGTTAAGGATCTATGACAGAGCACTATTAACATCAGAGGTAATTTCTAACAGAAGAGGATATAT
>JAQVAJ010000344.1 GCA_028690885.1 Clostridia bacterium | reverse complement strand
GCTCTATACTGGGTGAAGGCTCTAATGAAGCAGAAGGCGATTCAATAGGGCTTGGTAATACAGATTCTATAACCTCGGAATTGCCAGGGCTTATTGTTACTATTGGCTTGTCACATGATGATAGAACAAGTAAAATGACTAATAATATAAGTAATATACGAATCCTTTTAGTACATTTCATAATTTTCTCCTGTTAGTTACCAATAGTATATACTTTTGGTAACTAATCATCAATTCTGTTTTAATATAAATTTTAAAATTAATAAAGGTATATACCAGACAAAATCTAACTATCCATACATGTATTTCTGCAAAACTTTCCTATAACAATCCAACTATAACATACAAAGGTTAATTACCTTTTTTGTTTAATTTTCTATTTCTATCTACCACATTATACAAAACAACACCTAATACAGCCCCAAAAATATTTAGTATTATGTCGTTTATATCTAAACAGCCTTTACGCAATATATATTGAAGAACTTCCAGTATGATAATAGAAATGGAAATAAATAATATTGTATACATGGTTTTGATTTTATATAAATATTTCATTAGATAACTGACCGGCAGGAACATAAACATGTTTCCGATCAATGTTAATACAGAGTAATCATCAATTTTCCCAAGCTGTAGGTTTATTAATGCAACATCACTGTTTCTGGATAGCAAAAACCCTGTTATTAAAGCTATTTATAAATACAGGAAAATCTTTTTGTGGAATAAAGAAATTGATTTTTTACAAATCCATATAATTAAAAGATACAAGCAATATGATAGAAATATCTTATAGCATATAACCCCAAAATATCCCAATCTAAGCGGCTCTATTAATCTGTCTATAGTAATACCTGATATCAAAATTGTTGTAGCTGTTGTAAATAGGAATAAAATCAGATTCAGTACTATTTGCTTCTTACTCATAACAAAGATTTTCTCCTTCTACAAGGTTAGCTTTTATACGTTCTTGTTTTTGTATACTGATTATAATCATTAGTATCTGTATTTTTCTTACTTTAATATCATATATAACGTAAAACTGCTAAAAGTAACCTTCTCAAATTTACTGCTTTACTTCTTAATATTCTTTGTTCTTACCCCTTAATCTGAACAATTTTTTTCTTCACTAAGATACTTCTTTACATCCCCAACAAACTGGTTTCCGCATCTTGCAAGCTCCCCTAAAACCCTGTCTATTCCATATTCAAAGGTATACCAGTTATCTCTTGTTATTCCATAACAATCTACTGGTATTACATGAATTTCTGTATTAGGAAATGCCATCTGATAAAGCATCAGACATCTTCTTGCATGAAAAGACTTGCATACAATCAGTGCTTTATGTATATCCAGTCCCGCTTCATCTGCTGTTTTTCTTGAGAAGAATGCATTATCACGAGTGTGCTGTGATTTATCTTCTCTTAATATATCTTTATCCAAAACACCATTTCTTATTAAAACATCCACATAGAATTCGCAGTCAGTCAAATATTCTTTGTTATATATATCAGCCTTATCCTTCACTCCGCTAAACTTACCTGTCTTTATACCTACTCCTCCAGAAGGAAGCAGTTTAGGGGAATATCCTTGATGATAAAGGTTTGCTGCTTTTTCAGGGATTATAGGGAATGAACCTCCAGGCAGGAATATGATATCAGCCTTTAAGGGTTTATCTTCTACAAATATGTATTCTGTAATATCAGTTATTATCTTGTTCATCATTGTATTTAATTATATCAGATAAAGCCTGAAAACTTATTGATCAATACGAGAATAAGAAAATATAATTACTCTTCTATTTGCATCTTATGATGAAACAATATCGGTTAATCCAAATATTTATTTATATTCGTAAAATTCATAAACGATAGATAAAGCTTTTATTGAATTTTATATTACTCTGAACTAAAGCATTCTATTAATACATATTTTAATATTTATCTAAATATTATTGTTCAATCTGTCATATTAAGGTTATAATTAACATAGATTTTTATATCTAGTATTTTTATTTAGGAGTGTGTTTATATGAGTGAATCTCTCCCTGTACCTTTACTTTCAACAGAGAAGATACAACAGTTAGTTTATGTCATTCGCAATCAGCAGGTTATGCTAGACAGTGATTTAGCTATGCTGTATCAAGTGGAAACTGGAGCTTTAAATAGAGCAGTCAAACGTAATAAATATCGTTTTCCAGATGATTTTTGTTTCCAATTGACAATTGAAGAATTAACCTCTTTGAGATGCCAAATTGGCATCTCAAAGAAAGAAGACAGTGGAAACACTAGTCATGGTGGTAGAAGGTATACCCCCTATGTCTTCACTGAACAGGGTATAGCTATGCTTGCATCAGTTTTGCGTAGCGAAATTGCAGCAAAAGTCAATGTAGAAATTATGCGCACATTCGTTACCATGCGTCGATTCATCGCTAACAATACAATGCTTTTCACCTATATAACTGAGCTTGAAATGAAGCAGGAGAAATATATAAATGAATCTGATAAAAAATTCAAACAGGTCTTTGATTATATAGCAGCACATACCGAATCTGAACAGAAAATATTTTACGAAAGTCAAATCTTCGACGCTTTTAGCTTTTTTATTAATTTAGTATCAAAAGCTACAACCAGCATAATACTTATTGATGGATATGTAGATATTGATACACTAAACATTTTTACAAAAAAGAAAACAGGTGTAACAGTAGATATATATACTCTACCAAAAAGTAAACTTTCAAAAAACGATATTAATAATTTTAACAAACAATACCCAAGACTTACAGTTTGCTATAACACACATTTTCATGACCGTTTCATGATTATTGATAATATTGATGTATATCATATTGGTGCTTCATTGAAGGATGCAGGTAAAAACTGAATCATAAAGCGCGTTGAATAAAGAAGTCTTTCACCGAGTTAGCGGCAACAGAAAAAAGCCGTTAGGAACGGACTAAGAAGAAAATAATATTGAGCCTTACCTATACAGGAACCGGCTC
>JAQVAJ010000343.1 GCA_028690885.1 Clostridia bacterium | reverse complement strand
AAAATGCTTGCAATGCACGGTTTCAAGCATTATGTACTTAGTTAATTTTATAGCATAAAAGCTATGTAAATTATAATTAAAATATTAGTATAAGGAGTCCTTACTATGAAAAAAGTTGTATCTCTTATGTTGGCGCTAGTTCTTTGCTTAGGAAGTTGCTTTGCTCTCACTTCCTGTACTAGTAATAAATCCGATGAAAAATATCAAATCGGTATCTGTCAACTTGTAGAACACGTTGCTCTTGATGCCGCAACAGACGGATTTATGCAAGCTATTATTGATGAACTTGGCGAAGATGCTGTTGAATTTGATGTTCAAAATGGCCAGGGTGATCCTGCAACCTGTTCTACCATTGCTAATCAATTCGTTTCAAATAACGTTGATTTGATTATGGCTAACGCTACTCCTGCACTTCAATCAGTCGCAGCAGCAACAGGTGATATTCCGATTCTTGGCACTTCAGTAACCGAATATGGCGTAGCACTCAATCTAAAAGATTTTAATGGTACTGTTGGTGGAAATATATCCGGAACATCAGACCTTGCTCCTCTTGACAAACAGGCAGCTATGATTATCGAGTGGGTTCCTGATGCCAAAACTGTTGGTCTTCTCTATTGTTCAAAAGAAGCAAATAGCCAATACCAAGTTGAAGTTGTAAAGAAAGAACTTGAGAATAAAGGACTTATTGCAAAACTTTATCCTTTTACCGATTCTAATGACCTTGCTCAGATATGTACAGCAGCTGCTGATAATTGCGATGTAATCTATGTTCCTACTGACAATACTGTTGCAGACAACACAGGTATTATCGATAATATATGCGAGCCAAAGAAAGTTCCTGTTATTGCAGGAGAAGAAGGCATTTGTGCAGTTTGTGGAATTGCAACTCTGTCTATAAGTTATTACGACCTTGGTTATACCACCGGTATGATGGCAGTGAGAATTTTAAGAGACGGCGCTGATATCAGCACAATGCCTATTGAATATGCTGACAAACAAACTCCCAAATACAACAAACAGAATTGCGAAGCTTTAGGAATCACACCTTTAGAAGGTTATATAGCAATTGATGAGAATTAATTATTAATGTCTTCAACCGAGGAGAATATATTTTCTCTTCGGTTGTTTACAAAAGATAAATATAGGTGAATAAAATGGAAATTTTCGAACAGCTTTTTAATGCTCTTCCCGGTTCAATTTCGCAAGGGCTCATATGGGGCATTATGGCGATTGGTGTCTATATTACATACCGCATCCTTGATATTGCCGATCTTACAGTAGACGGCTCATTTGCTACAGGTGGTGCAGTTGCAGTTATGCTTATCCTGAATGGATGCAATTTATGGCTTGCTATGCTTGCAGCATTTATTGCAGGTATTCTTGCCGGGGCTGTTACAGGACTTTTGCATACTTTTATGGGTATTCCACCCATTTTGGCAGGTATTCTTACTCAGCTTTCGCTTTATTCCATCAATCTGAAAATTATGGGAAAAGCAAATCAATCTGTTAATGTAAATCAAACTGATCTTCTTATTTCACTTCGCTGGGTTAAGGAATTTGCTTTCCATAACCCTCTAATAACAGTAGCTATTGTTTTAGTTATTTTGATTGCAATTCTTTATTGGTTCTTTGGAACTGAAATGGGTTGCGCCATCAGAGCTACAGGTTCCAATCTGAACATGAGCCGTGCACAAGGAATCAACACTGATTTTAATAAAGTTCTTGGAATTATGCTTTCTAATGGTCTTGTTGCATTTTCAGGTGCTTTTTTGGCGCAATACCAAGGTTTTGCAGATGTAAAGATGGGACAGGGTTCTATCGTTATCGGTCTTGCTGCAGTTATTATAGGTGAAGCTTTGCTCGGGAAAATTTTCAAGAACTTTGCATTAAAACTATTGTCTGTTGCATTTGGGTCGATTATTTACTATATCGTTATCCAAACAGTTATCACACTGGGATTAGACGCAAATTTGTTGAAACTTCTCTCTGCGATAATTGTTGCTGTATTCCTAGCTATTCCGCATTGGAAAAGAAAATATTCAGAGAAATATATGAGAAAATCAAAAGGGGGTAAAGCAAATGCTTGATATAGTAAATGTTGAAAAAACTTTTAACCCTGGAACAATTAATGAAAATAAAGCATTGAATGGTATCAATCTTCATCTTGATGAAGGTGATTTTGTTACTATTATCGGTGGAAACGGTGCTGGTAAGTCTACCATTCTTAATATGATTGCAGGTGTTTACCCTGTCGATTGCGGAAACATCATTATTGACGGTATAGATGTCACAATGTTGCTTGAATACAAGAGAGCAAAATATTTAGGACGTGTATTCCAAGACCCAATGACAGGTACTGCAGCAGATATGCAGATTGAGGAAAATCTCGCACTTGCTGCGCGCAGAGGAAAAAGAAGAACTCTGCGCGCAGGAATTACTGCCAAGGAAAGAAAAGAATATAAAGAACTTCTGAAAATTCTTGATTTGGGACTAGAAGAAAGGTTAACTGCAAAAGTAGGATTGCTTTCTGGCGGCCAGCGTCAAGCATTAACCTTACTTATGGCTACATTGAAAAAACCAAAGCTGTTACTTCTTGATGAACATACCGCAGCTCTTGATCCTAAAACTGCAAAAAAGGTTCTTGATATTACCGAAGAAATTGTAATTAAAAACAATCTGATCACCATCATGATAACCCACAATATGGCAGATGCTATAAGGGTCGGTAACCGGCTTATTATGATGCATGAAGGGAAAATTGTGGTTGATGTTAAAGGTGAGGAAAAGAAAAAACTCACGATTGAACAGCTTCTTCAAATGTTTGAAGTGTCATCAGGAAGCAAATTTACAGATGATAAAGCTTTGCTTTCAAAATGAATCATTATTTCAAATACTTCTTTGACTTTTTTATTAATGATTTTGCTATTATCAATGAAATGAATAAATGGGTTTATCATGCTTTATCATATGGTACATTAAAATAATCAAGATACTTCTTAAATCTT
>JAQVAJ010000342.1 GCA_028690885.1 Clostridia bacterium | reverse complement strand
AATATAGAAGCTATCAGGATAATAACGGATATCCCTGTCATCTCGCTAATAAATGCCTTTATCCTTCCTGACCCTAAAGAGAGCATTGTTGCAAGGCTCTTCCTGCTGCTTATCATATATATGCTTAAGAATACGGCTGCTATACATACCCATGCAAGTATAGATATGAGCACTATGAATGAGGCTGTCTTCAGATAACCGTCAAGTATGCCGAATATCTGGCTGTAGTTCTGGTCAAAATAGTAGAACATGCCGCCATATCCCAAAGCAGCCATCTCTTCCTCGAATTCCTCTATCTTCCCGTTTTCAATTACTACAGAGAAGGAACCTGGTATGCTTGTCCTCTCCATTTTGAAACGCTGTATGGTTCCATCAACATCCCTGACCACCTCAGCTTCTACTGGTTTGGTATTGAAATCGCCTTCTATTGATTTCGAGGGGACAATCATGACATTGGAAGAAAGCAGCAGCTCCCCTCGTTCAGCTGATGGTGGGAGCCTGTATACGCCGACTATCTCATACTCAATTTCGTTTATGAAACCCTGTCCCTCATATCCTAAAGGAGTAAAAAAGTCTTCCGTGTCGTTCTCACCGGCCGCTTCACCTACAGAGCCTGACCTTATCATTTTATAATCTTCAATGAAATCGCTTTCATAAACTGAAAGCTTTACCTTGTCACCGATTTTCAGATTATTTGCATAAAGAAACGAAGAGTTAACTACACATACTTTCGCGCCTTGCTCATACTCATCCTTCCGTATAGCTCTTCCTCGGAGTATAAATACATCACCAATATTGAAAGAGTATATGCTGTATATGTTGTCGGTAAGCAGTATCTCAGTAGAATGCTTGGTTATTCTGCAGTTATTAACTATCTCTTTCCATCTTTCATTCCCGGAATCTAAAAAGCTTTTCGCATCAGTACTTAGGATATGGCATGAAAGCATGGAATCGTCCAGAATGCGTTGAACAGAATCACGGTTGAATTCAGGATGCTCTGTCTTCTCTTTATCTGACAGGACATACCTTTCGCTGTATTCAGAATACTCCGTTTTTTTGTAATCAAGATATCCTACCCATCTTTTATACTCGTAATCATAACCATTGATATATGCATAAATTATGTATTTCTCTCCTGCTTTGAAAGGAAAGTCTAAGTCGCTTGTTAAATAATGACCTTGTATATCTATGTACTCAGTGTCCGAATAATTTAAATTTTCAACGAAATACGGCAATATATTCAAATCTTCCTTATCAATCTTTATAATCGCAGAATAGTTAGCATAATTTGAATAACCTACACTCTCACACACCCCTGTTACAATGGAATATGCATAAGGGTAGGAGCTATCGTAATTACCATTAATGACTGAACTTGTTACATTCGGACTATACCCCATCAGATACTCCCTGTTGTCTGTATATCTGGTATATTGCAAGCCTGCTGCGGCTTCTTTGACTTTGCCCAGTAATTCATAATCATATTTAGGCTTAACTGAGTTCTTGTATATCTGTTCAGTGAACTCAAGTTCCCTTAATATGCCTATCGTGGTAAACGCATCTTTTGAATGCTTTATGCTGTCATATGAGTACTTCCACATTCCAGCGCTGATACTTAATGCACTTGCAGACAGGCTTATGAGCAGTATGAAGATTATCGTCTTCACAGGCGTCCTGTATAGTCTCTTAAGAGCATACCTCATTTTATCCCTCCATTCATCCTCTATTGCTCTGTCATTGGGATATAGCAGAAGTCATAATCCATATATACCCAGTTCTGGCCTTCCTTCTTCGTTTCCGAATCTGAGAAATAGTCATTCATGAAGCTGTATATTGATGACACATCGGCTCCATCCTCATAATATATGGTAAGTGAAGTGATGAGGCTGTCCAGGACCTCTTCCTCGAATGCTGTATACAGTTCAACATAACTGTACATGGAAGCATATATCGTATCTTCCGGTTCGATGATCTCAGTGTCGGAATTCTCTTCGCCGATATCTTCAGTGTCGATTTTATAGAAACCTATTACTTTGAACTCTTTAAAGACAGGTCTGGGTTCTTTATTAATCAACAATATACTGATATTGTCAACTTTATATCCAGGAGCTATGTTGTCTTTCATCCACTCCGGCAAAATAGCATATCCCTCCACAGCACCTTCATTCTTCTGCATCAGATATGATGAATCATACCCTTCGATGAAGGTTACAGTGCAATTACCCTTTCTCTCGATTGTCCTGACACTTGTTACTCCTTGTAAGTAAAAAATCTTTTCATCACGCGACAAATTCCATGGTTCTGAATATGCCAAAGCGATGTCATCAGTCTTTTTTGCAACTATTGTCTGTGCCTCTATATCCTCTGCATTCTTAAGCAGAGACTCCTGCCTGTTCATCATACTTCGTATGTATTCATACGGCATATCCAGGCTTGATCCTTCCTCTGCTCCTATCCTCTGTACAGGTATCTCATGTACCGTTGGACCTTCTTCTTCCTTATTTCCTAACAACATGAATAGAAGTACTGCTCCTGCAATTACAGCGATGCTAGCGATTATAAATATCGCAATTCTCCCTTTGGCTTTCTTCTTGTCCTTTTCCATGATTTCACCTCAAATTTAAATGTATTTATGTATGGATGGCAGTTTCTTGTCGTTTTCTGTCAATGTTAAATTTAAGTACATTGATACTACAGGGAGGCTGAACACAGTCAGCCCTGCCGTATTGCGTATCAATTGTTACTCTTCATAGTAGATTTCACCATACCCACAATATGAGCAATATCTCTCATACTCATGTCTTTGTATATTCTCAACATATCCAAGATAATGAATCTCGAAAGAATGAGACTCAGAATACCAGTGCGTACATGTAAGGAAATCATCTTGACATAGATGACAATATACCCTATCTTCTTCCATTACATTATGCTCATATGAGCATCCGTAATTAAAACAGGTTTTTATTGAATATGGATCCCAATAATCTATTGAGCATGAGCATGCAC